>DJKK01000298.1:0-3546 GCA_002434595.1 Alphaproteobacteria bacterium UBA6544
TGGTCCTCTGGGCCGGTCCACGGGCCCATTTGGTCCAGTACCCACTTCGCCGCGGAGAAATTTTCAACCTTGTCGCAGTTTTCCACAGCGATCGTTATGAGGAAGGCTGGGACGTCTTCGGTGACGCTGAGGAGTTGTTCGAACGATTCTCTGACGAACATCCCCACGTCCTGGAACTTCTAGGCCGCATCGATTCCTGGCGCATGTGGGTGCTCTGAGATCGTTACCCGGTCAAGGAATGGAGCCGGGGTTCCGTTACCCTGCTCGGCGATGCTGCAGTATCTGGCGCAAGGCGCCTGCATGGCCATCGAAGATGCTGTCTGCCTGGCGCACCAGGTCGCCGCACACGGCGACGATCTAGCGTCGGCTTTCCGCGCGTACTCGGCCGCGCGATATCTGCGGACAGGCCGGGTTCAATTAACCGCGCGTTTCTATGGAGAAGTCTATCATGCGGAGGGGGTCACCCGGGAGCTACGCAATATGGCCCTGACAACCCGCACGCCGGAGCAGGCCTATCAAGGCATGGCCTGGCTCTACAATGGCGTCGGCCCCAATGGCGAGCAGGTCCTGTGGGTCCGCGGTGGAGAAGTGGAATGTCGATAGACGGAGAGCTGAACGAATCGCCGGAGCGGCTCGCATACTACGAACGCATTCGGGATGACAACCTCGCTCCCCTCTGGCAAGTCTTCAATTCATTAATCACCAAACAGCCGAAGAGCGATTGCCAGGCCCACCTCTGGCGCTATTCTGTTTTGCGCGAACGGCTTGTAGAATCGGGTAATCTTATCTCGGCGAAAGAGGCCGAACGCCGTGTCCTGATCCTTGAGAATCCTGGATTTCCCGGCGAAGTCGCGCCGGCGCACAGACACAGCCAATCGGCACTGCGCTTCATCATAGAGGGTTCCGGCGGACAGACCGCAGTCGACGGCGAGCGCACGATCGTGGAGGAAGGAGATTTTGTCATCACGCCACCTTGGACCTGGCACGATCACGGCAACGATTCAGACGCGCCGATGATCTGGCTCGATGGACTCGATATTCTGCTCGTCCGCTGAGGGGTATCCCGAGGAAGAGCAACCGATTACCGTGCCGGACGGCGACAGCAATGCGCGCTTTGATGCCAATCTACTACCGGTCGATTATCAATCGACGTCACCTGTCTCGCCTCTCTTTGCCTATCCTTGCGCAAGAACCCGGGAAGCATTGGAAGTCATGCGTGAGCGCGAAGAGTGGGACCCCTGTCACGGTCTCAAGATGCGCTATGCCAACCCGAACGACGGGGGCCACGCGATGCCGACCATCGGCGCCTTCGTCCAGCTCCTGCCGAAGCGGTTAGAAACCCCGCGCTACCGCGCGACGGACGCCACGGTCTTTGTCTGCGTGGAAGGCGCCGGCACGTCCAAGATTGGTCGACGTACATTTGACTGGGGGCCTCGCGATATCTTTGCCGCGCCCAGCTGGCAACCGGTCGTCCACAAAACAACTGCGGATTCCGTATTGTTCAGTTTCTCCGATCGGCCGGTGCAGGAGAAGCTGGCGCTCTGGCAAGAGAAGCGCGGGTAACCGTATCCGATTTAATTAGCGGCAATGACTTCAAGAAACGTATCTGCAAAGTCGCGAAGTTTCGCGTCGCCAACGCCGAACACCTCGGCGAACTCGTCTCTGTTGGCTGGCCGTTTCGCCGCCATATCGACAAGCGAACGGTCGGAAAAGATGACATAGGCCGGAACGCCCCTCGCTTCCGCTAAACGGAGGCGTTTCGCCTTTAGCGCGCCAAGCAGCGCATGACCAGACACATCCAATGTTTCGACTGCAGTTGCGGCCCTCCGACGCTGGGCAGGCACCTTCTGTATGCGGTCCGCACGGTAGCGGAACGCCCTCTCTCCTTGCAGCAGCGCTGCGCCGCCAGCGGTTGTCTTCAATCCGCCGTAGCCCGAAACATCGATCTCGAGCAGTCCCGCCGCCACCATCTGACGCACAATCCCCTGCCATTCTTTCTGTCCGCGGGCAGCTCCGGCACCGTACACGTCGAGCGCATCATGGCCCAATTGATCGATTTTCTCGGTCGTACGTCCGCGCAGAACTGCGACAACATGTGCGACGCCAAAACGGTTTCCTGTGCCCCGCACCGCGGTCAGCACCATTTGCGCCTCTTCCGTGCCGTCCGTGGTCTCAATTGGATCGAGGCAGACGTCGCAGTTGCCACAAGGTTCGCCCAGAATTTCACCGAAGTATCTCAGCAACATTTGGCGCCGGCACTCCGGCGCTTCGCAATAAGAAATCAGTGAATCCAGGCGCTTGTGTTCTCGCCGCTTGTGGTCGTCCGACGTCTCCGCTTCTTCGATGAAGACGCGCCGCATCCGAATATCGTCGAGCCCGTAGAACAACATTGTCTCGGCCGGCGCCCCATCACGGCCGGCGCGGCCAATCTCCTGATAATACGCCTCCGGACTCGCCGGAAGGTCCGTATGGGCAACGAACCGAATGTCGGGTTTATCGATGCCCATCCCGAAAGCAATGGTGGCGACCATAACGATGCCGGGCTCGGTCATAAATCGGTTCTGAATCGCGGATTTTTCAATACTGTCCATCCCGGCATGAAAGGCGAGCGCTTTATGACCCTTCTCGCGCAGGAGCGTCGCCACGTCTTCCGTCTTTCGTCGCGAAAGGCAGTAAATTATTCCCGGTTGACCGCGGCGTTCAACAACGAAATCAGTGATTTGCCGCTTCCAACTGTCCTTCAATGTCACACCAAGGGACAGGTTCGGACGGTCGAATCCCGTTACGACGCGCACCACATCGCCCGCAAAAATCTTGTCCTCGATATCATCACGCGTCACCTTGTCAGCCGTGGCAGTCAGGCCGATGACGGGCGTGCCGGGGAACCGTTCGCGCAAGTTTGCCAACATGGCATATTCCGGCCGAAAGGCGGGTCCCCACTGCGAAATACAGTGCGCCTCATCAATGGCAAACAGCGAGATATCCAGTTTCGAGAGTGCGGACAACATGCGCTCCGTCATCAGTCTTTCCGGCGACATATACAGCAGTCGCACCGCTCCGTCGCGCACCGCGTACCACGTGCGTACATTTTCATCTCGCGAAAGGTCGGAGTTGATCGTTGCCGCGGCAATTCCATTGAGCCTGAGGGCCGCCACCTGATCGCGCATAAGGGCAAGGAGTGGCGACACCACGACCGTCAATCCGCCGCGAACGATCGCCGGCAATTGGTAGCAGAGCGATTTACCGGCACCCGTCGGCATCACCGCCAGCACATTTCTGCCGTCGAGCACCGCTTCGATGGCCTCGCGCTGACCGGTGCGCAGTTCGGCAAATCCGAACGCATCATGCAGCGCCGACCCAAGATCGGTGGCGGAATTGGCAAACAGGTCGGATTCAGGTGGAGTCATGGGCGCGAATCGACCATACGCGATTCGAGCGCCATGAAAAACCCGGAATCAAGATATTGGGTTGATAATCACTTCCTGCCATAATTTCTTCCGGTAGAACGCCAATGTTCGCGTCCAGGCAAGCTCGACATCCTCCTCG
>DJKK01000298.1:3934-13965 GCA_002434595.1 Alphaproteobacteria bacterium UBA6544
ACCGTCAAATCCACGCCGACCCGCATCTGATATTTTCGGAATCGGTTACGCGGTGGAGTCGTCGTTACATTTCAAATAATCGCAAACGGATTTTCTACCAAAAACAGGTTTTGAAAGAAGTATCCGTTGATTGCCAAAGCGGCGTTAAGTGAATTCTCCGTAAATGGTCAGACGGATGATAAATCTGGCTCACCACCGAGAAGATAGTTGCCGACCGTCTGGTAATGCGCCTTACGGCCCTGCATCTGTTGGGTGACGGTGCGAATATCACGGTACCGTCGCTCGAACGGACTTGAATTGAACACCGCCGTCGCGCCAGCCGCATCATAGACGGCGTCCGCGACTCCTTTCGCCTCGTGGATACCATGGGTCGTGGCGAGACGAATGCGCATCCGCTGATCCACCGTCAATTTACCGGTCTCCAGCACCGTCGCCCAGATGTCGTCGAGTTCAGAAATCAGAAAAGTGCGCGCCGCGTTGAGCCGCGCCTCCGCGAGCGCCACTTCCGCCTGAACCACGGTATTCTCTTTAAGGACCATTTTTGCGAGCCGTGGACGCTTATCGATGCTCAATTTCTTTAAGGCCTCCAGCATGCTCCGCGCGATCCCCATCGCGACGCCTGAAAATCCGCTGGCGTAAAGGTTGGTCTGGCGGAACAGATACAGCGGCGAGCGGTAAGTCAGGGCCTCCTCCTTGTCGCGGATGACGGAATGCGCCTCCGGAACAAAATGATCTTTCAGGACGTAGCCGTCACTCCCCGTCGCCCGCAAACCGATAACGTCCCAGATGGGCTTGATCTCGACCTCGGACTTCGGAATCAGCATGGTGCGAACTTCGGTCTTACCGTCAGTCCATTTCCGCGGTTCACCATCTTCAATCACGAGACAATGTGCGCCCAACCATGTCGAGTTGTGCATACCACTGCAAAAGGCGAGATCACAGGTAACACTGTAGCCGCCCTCGACGGGCACAGCGGTTGACTTGCCCGGTCCCCATGCCAAAGCGCCCGCCGGATCATCTCCCCAGACAACGGCTGCGATATCAGGGTCGGCAATCGCTGCCGACATCGAGCAACCATTCTGCTGACACAAACACCAAGCGGCACTTGCATCGAGCTGAGCAACCGCCTCAATCGCCTGCATGAACGTTGCCGGTGTGACTTCTTCGCCGCCATAGGGCTTGGGAAGCAGCAGACGGAACATCTTCTGTCCGTGAAGCGATTCAACCATCAAATCGGTGAGATGCCCCTGATCTTCCGATGCGGCCGCCTGCCCTTCAATCAACGGCGCCAGTGCTTCAACGCGCTTGAGTATCTCTGCCGTTGACGCCGTGGTACTCCGCTCGTTGGCTGAATCCGGCATGTTCATTCCCTCGGTTGTTGCAGACGTCAGTCCCGTTTCGCCCCCGCGATTAACGCTACATTACCATGTAGGTGAAGTATCTGCGTTGACAGGCCCGCCGCATCAAACCATTCGAAATAGTCAGAAAGGCGCGCCGGGCGGTTGTTCGGCGCAATGTCCCCTTCATACGCTTCAAAGTCTTCGGCTGTTCGCATGCCGCGTCCGTACTCCCGTTCGATCCGCCGCCAAATTGACTGCTGCAATGGAAAGGTCGCGGATTCGGACAATCGCAATCTATCATAGACAAAGATGCAGCCGCCGGCCGCCAGCCTTTCGACGGCAAAGTCTATCACACCCTTTTTCGCCTCGTCGGGCAAATCGTGAAAGGTCAAAGCGGTCAGCGCGAAGCGATAGGGACCGTCTGGTACGCCGATATCATCGAGTGATTCTAAGTTTCCCTCATACCCCTTGAACCTATCTTCGTTCGGCGCCAAATTTCGTTTCGCTTGCTCCAATGAATCGGGCTTCAGATCGACACCGACAATACTCACGTCGGCACGTTTTTCGAAGATCAACTTCGCCACGTAACCCGTGCCGCATCCAAAATCGAGGATGCGGTCACCGGCTGCTGCAAGATCGGCGATAACCGTTGCCAATATATCGAGCTGTTCCGCCCGCGTTGGATGACTTCCAATGGGATCTTCCATGGATACGTTCCGATCAGCTGAAGTGCATGGCGCCGTTAACGTCGAGCACGGCGCCGGCGACATAACTTGCAGCGGGGGAGACCAAGAAAGCCAGTGGTCCCGCTATTTCCTCCGCCTCTGAAATTCGTTTCATCGGAAATAGCTCACCGGCGAATTCCTGGCTTTGTGTCATCGGCGTTGCAACCGGCGCCGGCGCGACAGCGTTAATGAGGACGTTGTGTGGCGCGCCGCGCCGCGAGGCCCACCGTACAAAGCTGTGAATTCCTCCCTTTGCCATCGCGTAATGCGGGGCCGCCGCGACACCGCCGATACGGCCGGCAATAGAGCCGACGAGTGCGATCCGCCCCCCTCGGCCGCGGTCGATCATACCCTTCATAAAGACCCGCGTTAGGTTCAGCGGCCCCTGCAGGTTTATATTGAAGACGTGTGTGGCGACGTCGTCCCACCCGTCGTCGTGCCAATCGTCAAAGGGGCAAATTGCGGCGCAATCGATAAGCGCGGTCACTATACCGCAATCTGCCGCCCAGGCTTCAACCGCCGCGCGGTCAGTCACATCCAGTGACGTCGCAGACGACTCGCGACCCTTCGACGCGAGATAGTCAGCGAGCGCATTCGGCGCTTCAAGGTCGGCAACGAGAACGTCCGCACCCATTTTCGAGACGAGCTTAGCCGTCGCGCTTCCGATGCCACCAGCAGCACCGGTGATCGCAATCCTTTGTCCCGTCAAATCAAATGCAGCGGTCATTATCATCACCCTTTCAAATTTTACTCTCGAATCATCTCGACGTGGTGGTTCAAGGGTCAAGCATATAAACGAATTCTAGCGCAATTAACGTTCCATGAGGAACGATCAATATATATTGTGAATTCGGTCAATTTAGTCGGGATTATGCGATCCCCTTTCCCAAAACGATCTAAGGCGAACCCGTCGAATGCCCGTATCCGCGCGAAAAGTTTTTGGATTACTGGTCCTCGGCCTGGGTACCCTTGTCGGCCCGCTCGACAGTTCGGTCAATATTGCGTTTCCCTTTATCACCGGCGCATTCGGTGTTCCGCTTGCCGATATTCGATGGGTCATTGTCAGCTACGTCTTGACCTACTGCAGTTTGATGCTGGTGTTCGGCAAGCTTGGCGATTTGTTCGGCCATAAGCGTATCTTTACAGCAGGCCTGGCCGTCAGTTTGGTTAGTTTTCTGCTTTGCGCGGCCGCCACGGAATTCACATGGCTCTTGGCATTCAGGGTAATGCAAGGAATCGGCGCGGCGTTAGTGCTGAGTTGTGGTCCGGCGATCGCGACATCGCTTTTCGCGGAATCTCAGCGCAGTCGTGCTATTGGGACCTACCTCATGATGTTCAGCGTTGGCGGCGTGCTCGGCCCGACAATAGGTGGCCTTCTGGTCGCCGTTTGGGATTGGCCGTCAGTGTTCTGGTTCCGCGCCCCGATATCTCTGTTTGCGCTGCTTCTCGTCTTCATCCTCCCCAATCCACCGCGTAATCCGGCGACCGTGGGATTCGATTCGATGGGCGCGGTCCTGCTGGCGGTGGCACTCTCGGCGTTTCTGTTGATGATTACACAGCTTCAGCATGCGGCGCAGAATCTGCTCTTGTTGATCGGATCCTGCGTGCTCGCCGCCGGTTCCGCATGGCTGTACGTTCGCCGGGCGACAAGCCACCCGTCGCCCATCATCCGCCCTGGCGTATTTCGGAACATAGACTTTACAGTGCTCAACCTCGCGAACATTTTCGTAAACCTGACTTGGTTCGCGATCATGCTATTGGTCCCGTACTACCTCTCCGTTTTGTCCGGGCTTTCCGTCGGAATTGGTGGTTTCGTTCTAGCCCTTTCGGCGGCGACGACGATGGTCGTCTCACCGATCGGTGGATGGCTCATTGGCCGGTTTGCAGCCAATCGCATGGCCTTCCTTGGTATCGTCGTGGTTGTGTCCGGTTCCTTCGCCATCGGGAATTGGGGAGACTCGCCGGGCGTTTTCGGCATGGGGGGGCCACTCCTCCTGTCCGGCTTTGGAGTCGGACTGTTTCAGGTTGCCTATATGAGCATCGTCACCGGAGGGCTCCCGGCGAGCGAGCGCGGCGTCTCGGGAAGCCTGGCGTTGTTGACGCGGACGGTCGGAGTCGTCGGGTCCGCATCGTTCCTGACGTGGATACATTCCTCACTCGCGGCGCAGCATCGCGCAACAGGCGCAAGCGAGGCCGAGGCTTTTCAATCGGCTTTTCAATCGACGTTCGCTGCCGCAGGCGCACTTCTATTTGTGTTTCTCGCGATATCATTGTTACGGCCTGGCATCTGGTTCGGGCAAACAACGGAAAGAGAGGAGACATGAACGACGCACTTACCTTCAATGGCAAGAAGCTCCACCCGGATATGAAGGCATTGCTTGAGGCGCGCGAGGCAGCCGGTCCTGCCAACACAATCGACGAACAGCGTCGCGCCTGGACCGCTTACAGCCAGGCGCTGTCCCAGCCGCACCCGACCGACATGAAGGTCGAGGACAAGGATCTGTCATTGTCGCACGGAACCGTGCCGGTGAGGATCTACACACCCGCGAGCGGTGTGGGAGCCGTTCCCTGCGTCATCTACTCCCATGGAGGCGGGTTTATGAAGGGTGACCTCGACAGTTCTGACACTTTCGCCTGGGGTGTGGCTCAAGATACCGGCGCCGTAGTGGTCAGTGTCGATTACCGGCTTGCACCCGAGCATCCATTCCCGGCCGCATTCGACGATGTCTACGGAACGCTCTGCCATATTGCCGCGAATGCTGGCGAGTTAGGGATTGATCCTAACCGCATCGCCGTCTGCGGCGACAGCGCCGGCGGTAACCTCTCGGCAGCGGCGTGCCTCGCGGCTCGTGACCTCAAAGGTCCCACGATCGTCGCGCAATCGCTGATCTATCCGGGAACCGGACTTGAGCAATCCGGCGGATCCTATGAGGAAAACGCAACCGCGCCCGGTCTTACCAAGGCCGCGACAGAAACCTATAGGGACCTCTATATTCCCAAGGCGGAAAGTGAGAATCCCTACGCGCGGCCGGTACTCGCGAGCGATTTCTCAGGTTTGCCGCCAGCATACGTCCACACAGCCCAGCATGACCCCATACGGGATGACGGTGAGATTTACGCAGACAAGCTGCGCAGCGCCGGAGTCGACGTCATCTACCATTGCGCAACGAATATGATCCACGGGTTCCTAAGGGCTCGACTGGTGGGACCTGGTGGTGCGGCCGAGTACGCCAAGATCGTCGATTGGCTTTGTGAGAAGTTGCAATGACCACCACCACGGTCATCCGACAGGCGGACTGGGTTGTCGCCTCGAGTGAGGCGAAATCCAGCCACGTCTATCTCCACGACGTCGATTTCGTGTTTTCCGAAACCGAGATACTTTTCGTCGGCGTTCACTATGAGGAGGAAGTTTCCTAGGAAATTGTCGGTTGGCGTTTTAAAAAGTCGGAGACAGTACCAGCGTGATCATTCGCTACCCAACGGACAAGATCGTCTTACAGGGTCACCCGTCGATAGCGGCACAAGCAGAATAAGAACAAAACCGACCGATGAGTTGGCGCGGACACGAAAAACGCGGCCAATGGCCGCGTTGGTCGCACATCTTTTCGCTACGCCTATCAACTATAGGTGGGATTGTCGACAACTTCGATCTTCGCCTCAGCTATCGACACTGCAGCTTCCGCTGCTCGCCGTTCAATATCGCTCTGGGCGGCGCCAATTTTGTCGCGGGCATCGCTCAGGGCTTGTTCAGCCGCGGGTTTGTCGATGTCATCAACCGGCAATGCTTCTTCCGCGAGAACAGTGCAGCGGTTGTCGGATATCTCCGCAAATCCACCTGCGACGAAAATGCGATCCGTGACTGCGCCGTCTTCGTATACAACGATCGTGCCCGGGCGCACTGTAGTGATTGCCGGGGAATGGCGCGGCAGGACACCCATATCGCCTTCCGCTCCCGGCACCACGACCATGTCGACTTCGCGCGATAGAAGTAGTTTCTCCGGCGAGACGAGTTCGAATTCGACCTTGTCTTCGGCCATAAGTCATTCCCCTTATGTCGGCGTCAAGCAGCCTGCGCCGCTTCGGCCGCCATTTGCTTCGCCTTCTCGATCACCTCGTCGATACCGCCGACCATGTAGAATGCCTGTTCCGGCAAGTCGTCGTATTCGCCCTCGCAGATCGCTTTGAAGCCTTTGATCGTATCCTCGAGATCGACAAGCTTGCCCGGCGAACCGGTGAAAATTTCCGCGACGTGAAACGGCTGCGAAAGGAAGCGTTGGATCTTCCGAGCGCGTTCGACCGTCAACTTATCTTCTTCCGAAAGTTCATCCATGCCCAGGATAGCGATGATTTCCTGCAACGACTTGTAGGCCTGCAGAACTTCCTGCACCTGGCGGGCAGTGTTGTAATGTTCATCGCCGACGATCCGCGGATCTAGGATACGGCTGGTGGAGTCGAGCGGATCAACCGCGGGGTAGATGCCGAGCTCGGCGATTTGCCGCGAGAGCACCGTCGTCGCATCCAAGTGAGAGAACGTCGTCGCCGGCGCCGGATCGGTGAGATCGTCCGCCGGAACGTAAATGGCTTGCACCGAGGTGATCGAGCCTTTGGTGGTCGATGTAATCCGCTCTTGCAGGGCACCCAAGTCGGTACCGAGCGTCGGCTGATAACCAACCGCCGACGGAATCCGGCCGAGTAGCGCCGAGACTTCCGAGCCCGCCTGGGTGAACCGGAAAATATTATCGACGAAGAACAGCACATCCTGACCTTCCTGATCACGGAAATATTCCGCAACGGTCAGGCCGGTAAGTGCTACACGGGCACGGGCTCCCGGAGGCTCGTTCATCTGGCCGTAAACCAGGGCCGCCTTTGAAGCGCCTTCTTCCTCAAGATTGATAACACCGGATTCGATCATCTCATGGTAGAGATCATTACCTTCGCGGGTACGCTCACCGACACCGGCAAACACCGAATAACCACCGTGCGCCTTCGCGATATTGTTGATCAGCTCCATGATCAGCACGGTCTTGCCAACACCCGCACCGCCGAAGAGGCCGATCTTACCGCCCTTGGCGTAAGGGGTGAGAAGGTCGACGACCTTAATGCCGGTGACCAGTTGCTCGGTTTCCGTTGACTGATCGACATATTCCGGGGCCGAACGGTGGATCGGCAGGGTTTGCGTATGACCGAGCGGGCCCCGCTCGTCGATCGGATCGCCAATGACGTTAATGATCCGGCCAAGCGTCTCCGGTCCGACCGGCACCTGGATAGGCTCGCCGGTATCGGACACTTCCGTACCGCGGACCATGCCTTCGGTGGCGTCCATCGCAACGCAGCGGACGGTGTTTTCGCCCAGATGCTGCGCGACTTCGAGGACGAGCACGCCGCCGTCTTTTTCCATATGCAATGCATTCAGGATCGGCGGCAATTCACCGTCGAAATGCACGTCGACGACGGCGCCCATTACCTGGGTAATCGTACCGACAACGTTACTGGCCATAGCTCGGCTCCTTGAGGGTTGTTCTTTGGCCGCTATAGCGCCTCGGCACCGGAGATGATCTCGATCAACTCCTTGGTGATGCCGGCTTGGCGCGCGCGGTTATAAGTGAGTGTCAATTTGTCGATCATGTCGCCCGCATTCCGCGATGCGCTGTCCATCGCGGTCATCCGTGCTCCTTGTTCGGAGGCGAATGTCTCCAGCATGGCACGGAAAACCTGAACCGAGAGGTTCCGGGGCAGCAGATCGGCGAGAATTTCCTCCTCGTCAGGCTCGTATTCGTAGCTCGCTGTCGCACCGCCACTCGCTCCTTCTTCCTCGGCGACGTCCGAGACAGCGAATGGGATGAGTTGTTGCGGCGTAACATCCTGCGTCAGAGCGGAAATAAACTTATTGTAAATGATCGTGCAGCAATCGAAATCGCCGTTGTCGAACATTTCACTGATTTTGCTGGCGATCATGTCGGCACCGGCGAAAGTAGGTGCCGGTTTGGCAATTTCTTCTAGGGCCTCGACCAGCTTGTCCGGGTACTCCCGCCGCATGATAGCGTTGCCCTTGCGGCCGACGCCGAACAACTTGACGGTTTTCCCCTGGCCCTCATGCTCACGGACCATGGAACGAATGCCGCGCATGATGCTGCCATTAAAGCCGCCACAAAGACCGCGATCGGTCGTCATCACTACCAACAAATGGACATTGTCCTCGCCCGTGCCGGACAGAAGTTTCGGCCCGCCTTCGCCGCTGACACCGCCCGCGAGCGATCCCAACATGCGTTCCATGCGCTCCGCATAGGGACGCGCGGCAATTGCCTGATCCTGAGCACGCCGCAATTTTGCGGCGGCCACCATCTTCATCGCCGAGGTGATCCGTTGCGTAGATTTCACGCTCGTGATGCGGGTTCGCAGATCCTTAAGACTAGGCATCAGTTGTCGCTCGCTCCCGCGCCGTTAGGCGGCGAAGGTTTTGGCGTATTGATCCATGATCTCAGCGATTTTCTTATCCGTCTCGTCCGAAAGCTCGCCTTCGGTCCGGATGGTCGTCAAGATATCGGAATGGTTGTTGTGGAACTCTTCCAGCAAACCTTGCTCGAAGCGGCCGATATCGCGAACTTCGATACTGTCGAGATATCCGCGCACGCCCGCGAAGATCGCCACAACCTGCTCTTCCACGGCGAGCGGACTGTACTGCGGTTGCTTCAGGAGTTCGGTGAGCCTCGAGCCACGGGCCAGCAAGCGCTGCGTCGAGGCATCAAGGTCCGAAGCGAACTGCGAGAAGGCTTCCATCTCCCGATATTGCGCCAGTTCGAGCTTGATCGTGCCGGCGACCTGCTTCATCGCCTTGATCTGCGCGGCGGAGCCAACACGGCTGACCGATAAACCGACGTTAATCGCTGGGCGGATGCCTTTATAGAACAAGTCAGTTTCCAGGAAAATCTGACCGTCCGTAATCGAAATCACATTGGTCGGGATATAGGCGGAGACGTCGTTCGCCTGGGTTTCAATCACCGGCAGCGCCGTCAAGGAACCGTTGCCGTGATCGTCGCCCATCTTGGCAGCGCGCTCCAACAGGCGCGAATGCAGATAGAATACGTCACCCGGATAGGCTTCACGTCCCGGCGGGCGACGCAACAACAATGACATCTGGCGATACGCCGTCGCCTGCTTGGAAAGATCATCGTAGATGATCAGCCCGTGCATGCCGTTATCACGGAAGTACTCGCCCATGGCACACCCGGCATAGGGTGCCAGAAACTGCATCGGGGCCGGCTCGGACGCGGTTGCGGCAACGACGATGGAGTACTCCATCGCGCCGTTTTCCTCGAGCGTCTTCACCACCTGCGCCACGGTCGAGCGCTTCTGCCCGATAACCACATAGACGCAGTAGAGCTTCTTGGATTCGTCGTCCGTATCGTTAACTGATTTCTGGTTGATGATCGTGTCGATCGCAACCGCGGTCTTGCCGGTCTGGCGATCGCCAATGATCAGCTCACGCTGGCCGCGGCCGACCGGAACTAGGGAGTCCAACGCCTTCAAACCAGTCTGCATGGGTTCGTGGACGGACTTGCGCGGGATAATACCGGGAGCCTTGACTTCGACAAGGCTGCGCTCGGCACCTTCAATCGGACCCTTGCCGTCGATCGGGTTGCCGAGAGCGTCAACCACGCGGCCCAGCAGGCCCTTCCCGACCGGCACGTCAACGATGGCGCCGGTCCGCTTGACAGTGTCGCCTTCCTTGATGTCCCGGTCGTCGCCGAAAATGACGACGCCGACATTGTCGTCTTCCAAGTTCAGCGCCATTCCCCGGATACCGCCCGGGAATTCGACCATCTCACCGGCCTGAACGTTGTCGAGACCGTATACACGTGCGACACCGTCACCGACGGAGATCACCTGTCCGACCTCGGCGACATCAGCCTCGGTGCCGAAATTGGCAATTTGTTCCTTCAGGATGGCGGAGATTTCCGCGGCGCGG
>DJKK01000298.1:14309-14471 GCA_002434595.1 Alphaproteobacteria bacterium UBA6544
TCCCTTCATTACGAGTTTCATTCTGTCGAGTTGGGTCTTGAGTGAGGAGTCGATCATGCGGCTCCCGACTTTGACCACCATCCCCCCGATTAAGACGGGGTCAACTTTCAGCGATAGCGCAACATTACGCCCTTCGACCCGCTGCAGCGCGTCTTCGACAGC
>DJKK01000298.1:14862-15556 GCA_002434595.1 Alphaproteobacteria bacterium UBA6544
TTCGCCAGTTCCGCGAGATAGGCCTTGATGATGTCGCGGAGAGCGTAGAGACGCCGATTCGCCGCGGAAACGCTGACAAACCGCTGTGTGAGGTCGTCGGCACCCGCCTGCTTCAAAATCTCGCCAATTGCTTGGCCCTGAGCGTCACGACCGATGACGGGACTCGCCATCATCCGTCGCAGGTCTTCGTTCTCTTCGATCGCAGCGTCAAGCGCCTTCAGATCGTCGGCGACGACGTCCAGCTTACGCTGCTCGTCCGCCAGCTCGAACAAAGCCAAAGCGTAGCGGGCCGCCATTCCCGATTCGCCAGCCTTGGATGCCACCTGGGAATCTCCCCGAATAGTGTCCGGATATTCGTCGCCGAAGCCCGGATTTCCCTGAATTTCTGCCCTTCGCAACGGGTTGTTGTCGACAGGCGAGCGGTGTTTAGCACATGGAAAAATGACGCGCAACCCGCGTCGAAACGGCAGAATTGTCGCAGTTTCCAGACACTTCTCGTCATAATGTGGATTCAGCACAGTTTTCTATCGAAGAACCGGCGAATCAGGGGGCGAAACATGAGTGAATTCGCGGTGATAGTGACCGGCGCGGGGAGCGGAATCGGCCTTGCTTGTGCCCGAGGCCTGTTGCGCGACGGATCGACGTTCGCGGCAACGGATATTGGCAAGATACCGGACGAATTGGCGGCCGACGG
>DJKK01000126.1 GCA_002434595.1 Alphaproteobacteria bacterium UBA6544
CTTCTCAAGGCGCGGCCTTGGATGGCATTTGCCTCGAAGCAGCGCGGATGCTTTCGTCCGCGGTTGCGTTGCGGGAAACGCCGATCTTGCGGAACACGGCATCCTCCGCTCCCGCCAAGCCGTGCGACTGCTGAAGCAATTCTGCGAGGCGGCCGCGATCGCGCGCAAGTGCAGCCATTAGTTCTGTGAATTGCTCTTCCTGCAGGTGAGAGGTAATCTCTTCGAGAGATTCCGCAATGATCGGATGATTCTTCGAAGACATTAGGACGGCATCCCGCGCCGTCCGCATCAACTCCGCGGCACTTCGTTCATCCATCACCTGAGTCTGCGGCGTGATACCCGATTCGACCGGGAATCGCGCTAGCAACGATTCGCAGAAGCTGTGGATCGTCTGGATTTTAAGCCCACCTGGCGTATCGAGTACTTCCGCGAACAGCCGTCGTGCTGTCCGGGTTAACGCCGGATTGGGCACCGTCCCAAGCAAACGGGACAGGCGGTCGGTCAGCTCTTGCGGCTCGGCGACTGTCCAGATCGCAAGTTCGCGGCTGATTCGGTTCGCCATTTCCGCTGCGGCCGCCTTGGTGAACGTGAGGCAGAGTATGCGATGTGCCGCAGTGCCGGAGAGCAATAATGCCAAGACGCGGTCGGTCAGGACTTTGGTCTTGCCGCTTCCTGCCGACGCCGACACCCAAACGCTGGCGCTTGGATCTGCCGCGCGCCGCTGTGCCACATTTGGATCGATGACGACCGCGTCGCTCATGCCGTATCGGTGTCCGGCACGCTTGCCCATTCGGCGATGCGAGCGAGATGTTCGTAATCGTTGAAACGGGGTGCCTTAGCGGGATTGGGCACCGCGGTATATGGAGTCGCAACATCCGCATATGTGGAAATAAGCGCGGTGAGACCGGCTCGGGCGTCGTTGGCGAGCGCGTTCAGGTCACCTTTCACTTCTTTGATTTCGCCTGCCGGCTCACCACCGGACAATCGCCAGAATGCAAGCGATTCGATCTGCCGGGACGGCAGGTCGTCGAAGCCACCGGCGATCGCGATCGCAGCCTCAAGCGGCAATTGCGGTGCATAGCCGTCTTCAACGTCCACAGTGCTTGGAGGTTGGCCCGTCTTGTAATCGAGGATTGTGTAGCCGCCATCCGACAGGCGATCGATACGGTCGGCAACGGCAGTCAGGATGAATTCGGTGCCCTCGAAATTCAATTCCATCCGTCCGCGTATTTCGCTTTCCGAGACCGAGATCGCCGTGCGCCGCTGTCGCTCGACGTCGATGTACCAGCGTGCGACGCGTTCGAATCGCGGCCACCAGAAAGCATGCACGACGGGATGCGCCGCGACGCGGGCGAATACGTCTCGTCCAATCTCAAGCAGACGGTCTTCCGCGTCGTCGGGGAGGGCCGCTGGTATATCGCGGACAAACCGGTCGAGCGCCTCGTGAATGATCGTGCCGCGATCGGCGGCCGCCGGATTCGCCTCCAGCGGATCGAGTGGCCACAAACCGAGAATATCCCGTGCATAGATCGAGTAGGGATCACGCATCCATGCTTCAATACGCGTTACGGAGAGGCGCCGGGGACGCGCCGATACGGGCGGACACGGCGCCGGCGGTCGAGCTGGGGGAAGAGGCGCATCCGGCGTGTCGAGCGCGCGCGCCCAGTCGAGCCAGTTTGTCGTGTCGACGCGGACCTCATTGGGAGCGGCCGCAAGCATGACCGCGTCCAGCCGCGACAACCAGCGGGATGGAACCGTTGGTGCGCCTCTTGATTTCTCAGAGCGTGTCAGCAAGACCTCCGGTGCCGCCGCGACCATGACAAAGTCGTGTGCGGACAGTCCGATGCGCCGCTCCGGCAAAGGTAGGCCAAAACTCACCTGCATCGGCCGGCTCATCCAAGGGTCGGGATCGGGGTCGCGTGGCCAATTGCCCTCATTTAGTCCGCCGAGAACGACCAGATCCGCATTTTGCAAACGTGCTTCCAGCGGTCCCCAGATATGAAGTCTTGGATGACGGCCATAGCGGGGCCTGACGACCCGCCCCGCCATCATTGCAGAGAGCAGGGCCGGATAGATTGCGGGTTTGATCGCGGTGGCGGTGGGGGCGGCATGTAAGGCTTCATCGATGAACTCGGCGAGCGCTTCACCCGCCTCGCCCATCCAAAGACCGCCGCTGTCCAATCCGTTTTCCTTGAAGGAGAGCGCCTCCGTCGCCGCAACATGCGCCGTCAATAGTGCCGCGAGTGACGACGATTGCGACGTCATGATTTCGCTGAACCGTCCAACCGCCCGCTCCAATGTGCCGAGCAGCGAATCGATTCGGTCAGCCGTGGAAGGGTCGAGATCTGCAGGTACAGCATGACGCAGCCCCGCTAGATTGGGTTCCGGTCGCGGACCTCGAAGAACGGCCCGTTCAAGCAATCTGACATCGTCTCGAAAAAAGCTCTGAGATCTCCCGCCTGCCGCCAATGGGTGCTTCAATGCGGCCAGCGTCGCGACGGGGGCGAATCGTTTTTGAACCATCTCCGCGACCAGATGGAAGAACATGCCCGGTGCGCTATGCTGGAGAGGGACGCCGGCTGAATCGTCAATCTCGATATCCCATCGCGACAGTGCGGCCGCGACGCGGCGCGCAAGGCCACGATCCGGGGTCACCAATGCAGCGGTCTTCGACTCATCCTCGAGCGCATGGCGCATGGCCAGTGCAACTACTTCCGCCTCTTCGGCCTCACCTGGACAATCAACGCGCTGTATACCGGTAAAGGCGTCTT
>DJKK01000057.1 GCA_002434595.1 Alphaproteobacteria bacterium UBA6544
TTTCACCGTCGCCTATTATTATGAGAAATTCGAGGCAGCAACTTGGCGTTTCCTGCGCGAAAAGGGTGTCGATCCCGCTGCGGCACGAACGATCGATGCGTTGACCCACTACAAGGCAGAGCTGCGCGAACGCGACATTTTTCGCATCGAAACAGCACTCATCGAAGGTGGTGACACTCCTTTGGTCGGCCACAAACTCTTCAATGCCGAGACGGATGAATTATGCACTTCCATGCAGCAGCAGTTGCGCGGCATAACCCTGTCTGGTGATACTGTCGAATGGGACGGTGATAAACGTGAAGAACGACCGGTACCTGTCGACGGACAGAACTGGGTGGCTTCGCAGCGCAGCGTGGTGCGGCCAGAAGAAGCGGATTGGACCGGCTATCTAGCCCTGCCTGGACACATCCACCGGTTTTCGACAGCAAATTCTTTTATTATAGCGGCATTCGGTCTAACCCCGGAATACATGACAAAAGAGCGGGTCGGCTTATCGACCTTTGAGTTTCAGCTCGTCTTCCACAACAAGCGAGCCGCTCCTGGTACGCTGATTGACGTGGATAGTTGCGTGGCCCAGCTCGGCGGCTCGTCAATACGGCTATACCACCGGCTTCGGGATGGTGATACAGGCGAGGATATCGCAGGGCTTAGCCAGTTTGGTGTGCAACTAGACCTCGATGCGCGTCGCCCGAAGCGGATTGCCGACGACTTGCGCGAACGGGCTCGGTCGCTCCTGGCAACAGGGTAAAAAGACTAAAGCATCAGAGTATACGAACCAGGCAACCTGAAGTGGCTCAATGATACCCCGCCGAGGTATAAAGGTGGGTCCGACAAGGCTTGAAATCGTCGAAACCGGTATCAACGACTAACAGAGAGTGTCAAAAATTCCTGTTTTTTGGGGGTTTTGAAATTCTCCTGATCTCGTTGTCATAGCTGGTTAAAGCAAGTGCTAGGGAGTTCGTGACATATTTTGCACATTTGTACAGTGTCCCGTACTAGGTTCATCCTAATACTCCATGATGACGCGCGGGCGACGGTAGACTTGGACTACGACTCCAATACATGCGCGCCCGGAACGCCTTTCGCCCGGCTAAATGCGCTGGCAAAATCAGGTACTGCTCGCGAATCAAATGACGCCGTCGCCCCGAAGGGCTTCCAACGCGTCCGCATCGAGGCCGAGTAGATCGCCGTACACATCGGTATTGTCGGCGCCAAGCGCGCGACCGAGATGTTTAATCTCACCAGGTGTGCGTGAGAGCAACGGAAACACGCCTGGCATGGTGATGCTGTCGATGCGCTCATCGCCCATCTCCACAAGGTCGTTGCGGGCCTTGTACTGCGGCTCATTGAAGATGTCCGCTATGTCGTAGATCGGCCCTGACGGTACTTCCCCACCACTTAGAAGCGCTAGCAACGTCTCCTGCGGCAGCGATGAGGTCCATGCCGATACGATGCGGTTTACCTCGGGGCGTGCGGCCACTCGTTTTTCAATCTTGCCATAACGATCATCCGCGGCAAGTTCCGGCGCTTCCATGGCATTTGCTAGGCGCGCGAACATTTTGTCGCTGGTGCAGGCAATGGCAATCCATTTGCCATCGGCAGTTGGGTAATGCGAGTGCGGGACGACATTGACGGTGTCGGCTCCCATGCGCTCACGCACGAAGCCATTGAACGCGTATGCTGGTGCCATCTCGTCCAGGAATCGAAATATCGGTTCGTAAAGCGCCACATCTATATATTGCCCAACACCCGTCTGTTCGGCACTGCGCAGTGCCATCATAGTGCCGAGCGCGCCGTAGGTGCCAGAGAGGTAATCGGCAAGTGTCGTTGAACCGGGCATCAGTGGAGGCCCGTCAGGTTCGCCAGCGAGATGGGTCAAGCCGCTGAAAGCGTGAGCAATCCGGGCGAAACCGGGTTCACGGGCTCTTGGTCCGGTCTGGCCGTATCCGGTGACCCGAAGCATGATCAGCTTCGGGTTGAGCGCGTGTAAGTGGTCCCAGCCAAGACCCCATTTCTCGAGCGTCCCGGTGCGAAAATTCTCGACTACCACGTCGGCTTTTTGCACCATTCCCTCGAGCATGGCTTTGCCGCGCGGCGATTTGAGATCAAGTGTGACGCAGCGTTTGTTACGTGATTCCTGCAGCCATACAAGGGAATCGCCACTTTCGGTCATGGTGCCGAACTTACGCAGTGGGTCGCCGGTACCCGGCTGTTCTACCTTGATGACCTCGGCGCCAAATTCCGCAAGAATTGTCGAACAGAAAGGGCCCGCCAGAAAGGTAGCTAAATCGAGGACCCTTACACCTGCCAGTGGCATTGGCGTACTCGCCGCTTCATTCATATCAAGCTCCTTCGTTTGAACGTTACGCGGGGTGGCGCCGCACTTTATTGCTTTGTCGATTTAAACTATTCAAAGCACTGATGCACACCAAGATGACAGAACAGAAGAAACAATGTGATGAATGCTCAGCCCTTGTAGATGAGACCAAGGGCGGAATGGTGATCCTAGATCAGGAGAGCCCCAGAACTGTAGGAGAGGGTGACGGTGGAGGTTTCCACTGAACCTTCCTCTGCATTCAGCGTGTCAGAGACTGGCGGGAGAGAGGACTGAGGAGAAAGGAATTGTCTTTTGAGAAGGTAACGAAGAGGTTGGATAGAGAGTATCTTCTATTTTGAACGCAGCATTCTCAGGTCCTAATCACCTGTAATGGCAGCCTACTTCATCACATTCAGACCCTTTTCAAGGTACCTGCTTATTTAATGGCAGTATTTATGCTGAGTTATCCCATTAAGGGTTAAAAGGATTGGATCCTTCCCGCCATGACAACGTATCTTTGCAGCGCGCACAGATGCGATTATGGATGCCCTTGGACGAGAAAACTTTGCTACATTGCAAACATTTTCTGTTGCCAGGACGCGTATCCCTTTTTTGTGGCTTTTGATAATGACCGCGACGGTGTGTATTTTTCATTTACATAAGGCCTGAGAAGAAAATGGGCTAGTATGTGCAGCTGGATAAGGCTGGCAGATGCTTTGCCTCACTGTTTCTGGTTGGTTCCCGATTGGTTGCTTGGCAGTTTTTTCCATTAACCTTTACGCTGACTGCCATGCATCGGATTTGCGCCATAATGTCACGCTGTCTCGAACTTAAATTGATGGGGTCACAAGGGTAGCAAGTGCTACGAAATCGAGGTATGCAGCATATTTGAGGTGTCACTTTCAAAACGGTGAGCACTCAAGGGCAGAATGGTGATCCTAGATCAGGAGAGCCCCAGAGCTGTAGGAGGGGGTGACGATGGAGGCTTCCACTGGTCCTTCCTCTGTATTCAGTGTGTCAGAGACTGGCGAGAGAGAGGACTTAGGAGAGAGGGATTGTCTCCTGAGGAGGTACTGGAGAGGTTGGAGAGGGAGTATCCTCTATTTTGAACCTCGCTTTTCCGTTTAAAACAACTTTCTTTTGCCAGTGACTGGATCGAATAGGAAACTTTCTTCCAGTGTGTCCCCAAAGAAACAGAACCGTACAGGTCCTTCAACACAGTCCCCGCCGACACTTCCTTTAATCTGTCTTCCCTGAACTTGGTGATGTGGTGAGCCCTTAAGGCTTTAAGCGGCACCTCAGAGAGGAAGGATTTCTCGAGAACCCTGATCCTGTATTTCTCTTTGTCTCTGCCACGTTTCTTCGGAGTGATGTCCTTACCATATTTCCTAATCAGGTCTCCCAAGACCTTGAGTTGATACCCCTCTGTCTGCTGTTCAGGGAGAAACCCTTCAGGGTTGCCCTCAACTCTCTGGCTCCACTGAAGGGCTAATGCTTTAGTCGGGAAACTCTTGGTGATTGGAGGAAGGCCTGATCTCCTGACCCTTGCCCTCCACCTGCCATTTCTCTTTGTAAAACTGGCCATGATTTTTCCTCACTGGTCCAGAATTGGTCCAAATGAGAAATCATGAGCTACTGAAATTCAGCTAAGTCTTTGAAAATAATGGTGGGTCCGACAAGACTTGAACTTGTGACCTCCGCCATGTCAAGACGGCGCTCTAGCCAGCTGAGCTACGGACCCATCAATAAGGTCGCGGGGAGATAGCACCAAACCGAGAGTGGTTCAAGTCCCGTGGGCGGGCTGACTTCGTTGGCATTGCGGACCGAATCGTAGATACAAGAGTCAGGCAAATCATCGCCGTGATCGGCGATAGCGAACATACCGCCTCGATAAAACTGCGTGAAAACGCGGATTCCGCATGATTTGCGCACTCCGCGGTACCCACTTCAAGTTCGGCCGCTGGGTCGACACGGTTTCGAGCAACGCGCAATAAACGGCGATGATGAAACAATTCCGGATGTCTGACTGAACCTTGGCACAGGGCCTGCATAATTTTTCCCCAGTGGAGGATTGAACTGTGTCGAACGCGACTCAAATTTGGTCGATCTGGTTCGCAGCGGCCCTGATGACGGTTGCGGCGTGGGGGCCCCCTGCGTCCGCAAAAGCCGCAATTTCCACCGATTTATGTGAGCGGTCCGTGCTCCGCGAAGAGCGCGCTCAACGCATCCCGGCGCGCTTGCTACATGCAATCTCAATTGCCGAATCCGGTCGGTGGAATAAGGCGCGCAAGGAAAATACTGCCTGGCCGTGGACGGTCACTTCCGGCGGCAAGGGCCAGTATTACCCCACCAAGATTGCGGCCATCCGCGCGGTCCAACGCCTGCAACGCCAAGGGGTCCGGAATATCGATGTCGGTTGCATGCAGGTGAACCTCAGATATCACCCAAAAGCGTTCCAATCTCTCGACGAAGCATTTGATCCGACGGCCAACGCACGCTACGCGGGGCGTTTTCTCGCGCAGTTGCACCAGGAAAAACGTTCGTGGGTGCAGGCCGTGAAACACTATCACTCGGCAACCCGTTCACTACACATGCGGTACCGCGCGAAGGTATACAAGATTTGGCGCGCGGAACGACGCAAGGCTCGCGATGAGCGGAATGTAAAACAACTCGAGAACCGTCGGCGCAACGCCGCACGATACTCGCGGGCGGATCGCATTCTGGCTCAGAACAGCGTTTCGGCGAAGCGGCTCGATTGGCTTGATCGCACGACCCGGCGGTTGCTCGATAAGTAGGCTGACTAAATTACGCCCTTGTCTTTGAGCGCCGCGATTTCATCCGCGGCCAACCCGAGCAAACCACCATAGACCGCATCAATGCCGTCGCCCAACGGCGGCCCCACATGTTTGACCCGTCCTGGTGTCTTCGACAGCTTGGGAATGACGCCTGGTATGACGATCTCACCGGCCGCCAGATCGGTAAAGCGAAGCAAATTTTCTCGCGCGTCGAATTGTGGGTCTTCGAAGATATCCGCAACGGAGTTGATCGCCCCACACGGCACATCTCCATCCGTACACTTCTGAAGCACTTCGGATTGCTTGTAGCTGCGGGTGAATTCCGTCACCAGGCCATCGACGGTCTCGCGGTTGGCGATACGCTGCGCCGTCGTCTGGTACATATCTTCACCGGCAAGCTCGGGGGTCCCCATTACCTTTGAGAGGCGCTCGAACATGCGGTCTGAGGTACACGCGATCGACACCCACTTATCGTCCCCGGTCTGGAAATGCCCGTGCGGGCAAGCGAGCTTAGTGCCCATCCCCTCTCGCTGGCGGACAGTCCCTTCCTTGGCGTAGGCCGGAACCAACTCGTCGAGGAACCGAAAGATCGACTCGTAAAGCGCCATGTCGATAATCTGCCCCTCACCGGTTCTGTCCCGGCTCTTGAGCGCGATCAGAATACCCAGAGCTCCATAAAGGCCCGACGTATAGTCGGCGAGAGACGTCGAGCCCGGCGTCACAGGCGGACCGTCCGGCATACCAGCCAGATAGGTCAATCCGCCGAAAGCCTGCGCAATGCGCGCAAATCCGGGGCGCTGCTTGTAGGGGCCTGTCTGTCCGTAACCGGAGACCCTCAACAACACCAACTTAGGATTGATCTTATTTAAAACATTCCATCCGAGCCCCCATCGCTCGAGCGTGCCGGGCCGGAAGTTTTCGCACATCACATCTGAGACCGCGACGAGCCGCTTCAGAATGTCGACACCCTCAGGCGTCCGCAGGTCCAGCGTCACTGAGGTCTTGTTCCGCGATTCCGTCATCCAGGCGAGCGTGTCACCGTCCCGAGCCGTCTTGGTCCCATAGTGACGCCATGGATCGCCGCCTTTCGGATTCTCGACCTTAATCACCTCCGCACCGAATTCCGAAAGGATCGTCGACGCGAACGGGGCCGCGACGAATGTCGCAACATCAAGGATACGAATGCCTTCAAGTGGCAGATTCGACGCGTCTTCGGCCATGTCACCAGTCCCCATGCTTTATTTCGGTTACTTGATATAGAGGGGTCTACTACGGTGGACAGCGAATCTGCGAAATGCTGCCCTGTCGATCTAAATTATCCCCACAAAGCCGCTTTCGGCGGATGCACGCGTCCCTCATTGTCGTAAAGCAGGCCGTTCTCACGGTCCTCTGCCAATAGTAGCGGGCCGTCAAGGTCGACGACGACGGCGCCTTGAGCGACCAACACACCGGGCGCCATGGAAAGTGACGTTGCGACCATGCAGCCGACCATTACCTGTATGCCCGCGTCGAGCGCTGACTGGCGTAGTTTGAGCGCTTCGGTTAGCCCGCCGGATTTGTCGAGTTTGATGTTGATTACATCGTAGCGGCTTTTGAGGCGCTCCAGATCCGCACTCGTGTGACAGGATTCGTCAGCGCAAAAGGGTAGCGGATGCGCGAGGTCCGCAAGCGCGGCATCAGTGGAAGCGGGCAACGGCTGCTCGACGAGTTGCACCTGAAGCGTTTTCAGTTCCCTTGCAAAGCGGTCCACCATATCTGGCTCCCAGCCTTCGTTGGCATCGACGATGATTGGGGTCTTCGGCAACACATCTCGCACTGCGCGCACACGGCTGAGATCGCCCTCGCCGATCAGCTTCATCTTGATCAAGGGGCGATGGGCGTTCCTCTCCGCCGCTGCCGCCATTTCCTCGGGCGACGCGACGCTGAGCGTAAAGGCTGTCGTTACGGGTTCCGGTTCCGGTAAGCCGGCCAGCTCCCAAACTCGCTTCCCTGCGCGCTTCGCTTCAAGATCCCAGAACGCGCAATCCAGTGCATTGCGGGCCGCCCCTGGCGCCATCGCTTCCTGTAGCGCGACCCGGTCCATATCGCCAGCCTCAATGGCCGCCCGCAGAACTTCGACCTCGGCGATCGAACTTTCCTGGGTTTCATCGTAACGCGGATTGGGTTGGCCTTCGCCGCATCCAACGATGCCGTCCTGCTCCAGCGTGCAGACAATCACCGGGGTTTCCGTACGGCTACCACGAGAAATTGTGAAGACCTCGCGCAGCGGCCAGGTCTCGGCATATACCCCGAGTTTCGGCATACCCTAGAGTGCGTCGACGAGGACGCCGACACCGTGTTTCACAGGGTCGACCGCAGGTAGGCCGGTTTCATCGCGGGCCCGCTGCAGTTCGGCCTCGGCCTCCACGTCAGAAAGTTTCGACGTGTTGATCGCACAACCAATGCATCGCACGTCCGGATTGGTCACCCGGGCGGCTTCCTTAGTCGCCTCGATGACTTCGGAAAGACTACGCACCGGAATTGCCGGCGTCCCCCGCATGTGCGGGCGCCCCGGGTCATGGCAGACGACTAGCACATCCGGCTGGGATCCGTGGATCAGGCCGAGCGTGACGCCGGCATAACCCGCATGGAAAATCGAACCTTGTCCCTCGACAAGATCCCAATGGTCAGGGTCGTTCTCGGGGCACAGCCATTCGACCGAGCCGGAAATGAAATCCGACACGACAGCGTCAATGGCAACGCCGTTCCCGGCGATGAAAATGCCAGTCTGCCCGGTCGCCCGGAATTCCGCTTTCATACCCCGGTCCCTCATCTCCTTCTCCAAGGTGAGGGCTGTGAACATTTTGCCGCACGAGGTATCAGTTCCAACTGTTAGCAGGCGCATGCCGGACCGTTTGTGGCCACGGCCGATATCGAACGTCTGGCTTGTGTGCCGCACGTCAAACAGCTGCCGTCCCGCGGCCGAGGCCTTGTCGGAGAGGCCCGGTACGTCATCGAGCTTAGCGTGCATGCCGCTCGCGATGTCCATACCGTTGTCGATAGCCAAATGCATTGTCTCAACCCAGGAATCTGCAAAAAAACCACCCTGGTTAGTGACGCCGACGATGAGCGTCTTGACCCCTGCCGCCGCGGCTTCCAAGACAGTCATATCGGGCAAGCCAAGGTCTGCCTTGCACCCTTCGAGCCTTAGCTGGCCAAGGCACCAATCGGGCCGCCAATGGGCTACCCCGCTCGCCGTCTTAGCGGCAAGCTGATCCGGCACGTCGCCGATGAACATCAGGTACGGATTTTTGATTTCCATATTGTCTTCCTCCCAGTGGTGGCCTTTTTCGTTTCGAGCCGCGTTTTCGAAGCCCCCTGAAAGCGTCATAAAGGATGGAAAGCGAACGGTCCACCTCTTCGCAAGTGCTGGTTATTGGCGGCGCCCTGTTCGCCGGCGGCGTAGTCGAAGCACCGCATGGCGCGGATCTAAATTCGTGCCCCCCTCGCCTTCGACCACATTCCCACATAATCCGGGAGCGCACTCTATTCGGCGGCGCGCAACGAATCCTGATTGTCCAAGAACCAGCGATATGTATCTGCCAATCCATCGCGCAAAGCGATCTTTGGCTTCCAGCCCAATGCCTGCAGACGTCCTATATCCAGCATTTTTCGCGGCGTGCCGTCAGGCTTGGATGTATCGAATTCTAACGCACCCTCGTATCCGACAACTTCGCGAACAAGCTCGACCAATTCGCGAATGGTCACGTCATGACCGACGCCGACATTGATGGTCGCGTCCTCACTGTACTTCTGCATCAGAAAAACTGAAGCATCCGCAAGATCGTCGACGTGCAGAAATTCCCGCCGGGGTGCCCCTGTCCCCCAAACACCCATCGCCGGCGCATTGGACAGTTTCGCGTTGTGTGCCTTTCGCATCAACGCCGGAATAACATGGCTGCTTTCCAGATCGAAGTTATCACCCGGGCCATAGAGATTCGTTGGCATCAAAGAGATCGCGTCGAAACCGTATTGCCGGCGGTAATTCTCACACAGCTTAAGGCCGGCAATCTTGGCAATTGCATACGGTTCGTTGGTCGGCTCCAACTCACCCGTCAATAGCGCCGATTCAAAAATCGGCTGGGATGCCATTCTCGGATAGATGCAGGAAGAGCCGAGAAACAACAGTTTATTCGCGCCGCTGCGCCACGCCGCCTCGACCACATTCGCGGCGATCATCATGTTCTGGTATATGAATTCGGCACGGCGGGTGTCGTTAGCATGAATGCCGCCCACCTTTGCCGCTGCTAGAAATACAAACTCGGGACGCTCGCTCTCAAAAAACGCCTCGACCTCCACTTGGCGGGTCAAGTCGAGCTCCGCACGCGACCTTTCGATCAAATTATCATAGCCGGCCGCACGCAGATTACGAGTAATGGCGCCGCCAACGAGGCCATTATGACCGGCGACAAAGATACGCGAGCCAAGCGTCATCTCAGCCAACCGCAATACCCTCCAGGGAAATCTCATGGCCAGCATCCACGAGCGTCTTTTCGCGATGCGCCAGCTCCATATCATGCTCGACCATCATTGATACCAATGAATCGAAATCGACCTTGGGCAACCAATCAAGGCCTTCACGCGCTTTCGTCGAATCACCTAGCAAGATATCCACCTCAGTCGGACGGAAATAGCGCTCATCGATACTGACGAATTCCTGCCAATCCATGCCAGCCTTATCGAAGGCCGCGGTCAGGAAATCCTTCACCGAGTAAGTCTCCCCCGTCGCGATAACTAAGTCATCAGCCGTATCCTTTTGAAGCATCAGCCACATCGCTTCGACATAGTCTCCAGCGAACCCCCAATCCCGCTTAGCATTGAGATTGCCAAGATAGAGCCTTTCTTGAAGACCGTAACGAATGCGCCCCAGGGCGCGGGTTATCTTGCGCGTCACAAATGTCTCACCGCGGCGGGGGCTCTCGTGATTGAAGAGAATGCCGTTCGCCACATACATGCCGTAAGCTTCTCGATAATTAGCGGCATACCAATAACCAGCCACCTTCCCCACGGCGTAAGGACTGCGGGGTGCAAACGGTGTCGCCTCGCTCTGCGGGGCCGGCGCAGAGCCGTACATTTCGGACGATCCAGCCTGATAAAACCGCACCGGATCCTCAGCCATCGCGATGTACTCGCGGGTTGCCTCCAGCAGGCGCAGTGTGCCGGTCGCTACGATGTCAGCCGTGTATTCCGGCTGATCAAACGAAACACGAACGTGGCTCTGTGCCGCAAGGTTGTAGATCTCATGTGGCCGGACCTTGGCCAGAATGTGACGCAGCCCGGAGGCGTCAGAAAGGTCGCCATAGTGCAGGAACAGGCGAGTGTCCGGATGATGGGGATCGGTGTAGAGATGATCGATCCGCGTCGTGTTGAAAGTGCTAGCGCGACGAATGATCCCATGGACCTCATACCCCTTCGACAGAAGAAACTCTGCGAGATAGGAGCCATCTTGGCCGGTTATACCCGTTATTAAAGCGCGCTTATTCGAACTCATCCGATTCTTTTCTTTCGACAGCGATCAGACGATGGAACATACAGGCCCGGCAGCGTCGCGTCACCCAGTTGATGGGCAATTTACGTGGCGCGATCGTCGATACCCGCATCGACCGTCGACAACTCCTTCACGTTCTTGTCCGGATTGGCAAACCACAAAACACCGCCCACCAATCCGATCACAACCATGATGAATCCATAAATCAGGGACAGGCTGGTTGATGCGTCAGCTGCGACCCCCAGCAATCCCATCGCCGCCACCATGACGGCTTCGCGCACGCCCCACCCTGCAATGGAGATCGGGACGGCCGACAGCAGCATTACCCCCGGAACCAAGACCAGACAGTCGACAAACGACACCCCGAGTTGCAGTTCATCGGACAAGATAAAGATCGCCGTCACCATCATCAGGTGGCCTATTATGGAAATGCCGAACACGGGCACCGCGATTCCAGTCTGTCGGAACAATGAAAGGACACCATCTGACAACCCGACCAGACCGCGCACCGCGCCCCACTTCGTCCAACGTACCAGCAGACGACGGCACAAAATCAACATTGATATACCGATGATGCCTGCCACGATAACGAATCCGAATGCCGCCCTGGCAGGCAGGTCATCGACGCGCTCATAGAGCCACGGCTGGGTGACCGCGACGATCGCGAGGAGTGCGAAGAGGCCCGAAATGCGATCGAGAAGCACACCATTCACACCAGCGTCGACTGGCAATCCGGCCTTTACAACCCGATACATCCGAACCCCATCACCACCAACGGTCGACGGTAAAGCCTGATTGAAGAACAATCCTTCGAAAAAGAATCGAAGTGACGTTCGATAGGGCAACGCATCCCCGAATAGCCGCATCAACACGACCCACCTTTGCGCCGTAATTACGTTCTGTCCTACAAGAAGTGCCATCGCGGAAACCACGGTCAGCGGTGATATGAGCGCCAGTCGCTCACCTAAAACGGTAAGATCCTGCCCCCGCAGCACGAGCCAGATAAGCCCCAGCGTGACTGTCGCCTTTATTGAAAATGCGAGTAACTTATTCAAGGAATATGCTTCTTTGACAGTCGCGACCAAATTGCCCGTCGCGTCATACGCGTTCATAACATTTCTGACAATAACGTCCGAGGAACCTAGACGAAGATATCGAGCAGACGTTCCCTTGCCTGACGGTCGCCGCATGCCTCGGGCGCTTGTACCTGCTTTACCGCGTCATTGATAAGATTCGACGTTGCGCTCTCGTTCTGCAGCTGATGTCTCAAAGCCAGCAGCGAGCTATCAAAACCTAGCGTGACAGCGGGTACAGCGGCTATGAAATCGATCGCCATGACGAATTCCGCCCCCTGCAACACGTATTCACGGGGGAAAAGTAGCTTATCCGCCCGTTTCAAGCAAAACGCGACCGCCCTAATTCACGTCCGCAGCAACGCGCATGCTGACAATCTTGTCCGGATCGTCAACCTCACCGCTTCGCGGATGTCCTTTTCGAATGTTATCGACAAACTCCATACCGGACGTGACCCGTCCCCAAACCGTGTATTGGTTATCAAGCCAAGAGGCATCCTCGTACACGATAAAGAACTGGCTGTTCGCGCTGTTCGGGTTCCTGGAGCGAGCCATCGAAACGATGCCACGAACGTGCTTCTCACTACTGAATTCTGCTTGCAGGTCCGGAAGTTCGGAACCACCGGATCCTGTCCCCGTCGGGTCACCCGTTTGGGCCATAAATCCTGCAATCACCCGATGAAAGACGATCCCATCGTAAAACCCGGCCCGCGACAGCTGCTTGATTCGCGCCACATGATTGGGCGCCAGGTCCGACCGCAGTTCGATCACAACACGACCGTCCTTCAGATCGAGATATATCGTATTCTCGAGATCTGCCGCTTCCGTATCGCTCGCCGTCGCAGCGCCGATCCCAAGGGCCGCCATCAAAGCGGCCATCGTCTTCAAAATTCGCATGGTTCGATCCTCTACTTTCTCTTAACGCAGTGCAGCGGCGATATTGCCGCCGTCAACGGTAATAACGCCGCCGGTGCTTTTCTTGGCGAGCGCAAGGGCGACAAACGCGTCAGCGACGTCTTCCGCCGTCACTTCGCGACGTAGCAGATTCCCTCGCATATAGGCATCCTCGCTCACTCCTCGAGCCTTGGCCCGGCTCTTGACCA
>DJKK01000313.1 GCA_002434595.1 Alphaproteobacteria bacterium UBA6544
TCCATCAGCGTGTTGCCCATGGGGAATTCCGATTCCGGCAACAGCGTGGAGCTCGGGTGGTTCTCCGACAACCACTCCCGCAGAAGCGGTAGCATTCGGTGGGCCTGCCACATATCGTTAGAGATGAAGCCGATGGTCTTGTCGTCCAGGTTGTCGATACGCGGCGCGTGCAACTTCGTGACTTCCGTCGCGCCCGACGGATCAAAGACTTCGAGAGCGTCCATAGTCGCTGTCCTCTCGCTCAGGGTTTGAATTGTCCTTCAATGTAGCATGCGACATTCCGTCCGCAAGGACGACGTCTTTGACCGACATCAATGTAACTGCTGCCAAAATCGCGTGAATTGGGGCCGTCAATCTGATAGACGGAGGAATCAATGGAAACGGGAGCGATTGTCTTTCTCAGCCTTGCCATTGGAGTCGCGGTGCTTTGGTGGTGCTTGCCTACTGCAGTTACGACAGCAGCACTTCGTCATAAGCTATTGATATTTTCGGCCTGACGCGTTCAATTCTGCTCCGAATTCTAATGGCGGAACAAACGCGATATGGCCGAGCTCATCAAGCTTGACGGACTGACCAAATGTTTTGGCGAGTTGCTCGCCGTCGACGCGGTCAGTTTGTCCGTCGAAGCGGGCCAGGTGTTAGGCTTTCTTGGCCCGAACGGCGCGGGCAAGACGACGACCATGCGTATGGTCGCGGGGTTCATGGAGCCGACCGCCGGTTCTGCGTCGGTCTGTGGGCATGATGTTATCGACGATCCGGTGGGCGTACGCCGCAATATTGGTTTCCTTCCAGAGGGAGCGCCGACATACGGCGATATGACGGCCCGTTCTTATCTTGAGTTCATAGCCGAAATTCGCGGCTTTGACGGCGGTGAGAAACGCCGTCGGGTTCGCCGCATCGTCGAGATGGTGGCGCTAGAAGGTGTCCTCCATCAGCGGATCGAAACGCTGTCAAAAGGGTTCAAACGCCGGGTTGGTCTCGCGCAATCACTACTGCACGATCCGCCTGTTTTAATTCTGGACGAGCCGACTGATGGCCTGGATCCGAACCAGAAGCGCCACGTCCGTGACCTAATCCGAGAGATGTCGGCAGAGAAGGCGATCGTGATCTCGACCCACATCTTGGAGGAAGTGGACGCTGTCTGCGATCGCGCAGTCGTTATCGGAAAGGGTAGTCTCAAGGCCGATGGGACGCCCGAGGAACTGCGCGCCCGGGCAGCCGGCCATAACGCCTTGGTTGTCACGGTGCCGCAGGCACATACCGCAGCTATGGACGCGGTGAGCGATGTCCCGGAAGTTGCGTCCATTGATCGATTGTCGGAAGCTGAAGGATTCGTCCGGTTTCGTCTTGTTTCGGATAAACGCAAGAATCTCGCCCCGATGGTAAGCGATTGGTTGCGTGGCCGATCCATTCCCTTTGATGAGATGCTGGTAGAACGGGGCTCCCTCGATGATGTCTTCCACGCCATCACTGAAGGGGACAGTGATGCGTAATACCCGGATCATCGCGAAACGCGAGTTGACGAGCTATTTTGCGACGCCAGTGGCATTCGTCTTCATTGTCATCTTTCTGGCGCTGACCGGTGCGTTCGCCTTTTACATGGGCGGCTTCTTCGGTCGTGGACAGGCGGATCTTGAACCGTTCTTTGCCTATCATCCTTGGCTCTACCTCCTATTCATACCAGCGATTTCCATGCGTCTTTGGGCGGAGGAACGGAAGACTGGCACGATCGAAAACCTGATGACGTTGCCCGTCTCCACTACAGAGGCGGTGATAGGCAAGTTCCTCGCCGCCTGGGTGTTTTCTGGAATTTCGTTGGCGCTAACTTTCCCGATCTGGATCACGGTCAATTATCTCGGCCAACCGGACAATGGCGTAATCCTGGCGAGTTACGCGGGTAGTTTCCTGATGGCTGGCGGATTCCTCTCCATAGGCTCATGCCTGTCGGCCCTTACCAAGAACCAGGTCATCGCCTTTATCGCGGCAGCGACTGTATGTTTTCTGTTCACCATGAGCGGTGTCGACCTGGTTCTGAATTTCTTCCGCGCCTGGGCGCCGGATATTTTGGTCGACACGATTGCATCGTTCAGTTTTCTCACGCATTTTAATGCCGTCACCAAGGGTGTGATCGAAGCCAATGATCTCGTCTTTTTCGCCTCGCTGATTGTGTTTTGGCTCTTCGCCAACATCCTCATCGTCGAACTGCGGAAGGCACGGTGATCGCGATGGGTATGCTCGCACGTCTCGATAACCGTATTCGCGCGTATCTCGCGCTGATATTGGCGGCGGTCAGTTTCGTCTCAATCAATATATTTTCGAGTGAAGCGCTAAATGGCGTCCGCGTCGATCTGACGGAACGGTCCCTCTTTACCATTTCTGATAGTACTAAGAAGGTGTTGAGCTCGGTCGATGAGCCGATTCTGATGCGCCTCTTCTTCTCCAAGGCATTAGGTGAGATCAATCCCGATTTAGCGACCCATTTCGATCGGGTGCACGGCCTATTGAAGCAATACGTGGTTTTGTCGCAAGGCAAGATTCGTCTCGAACTTTACCAGCCGGCACCCTACTCGACGGAGGAAGACAAGGCGCTGGCCTACGGGTTGAGCGGGGTTGCTACCTCGGCTGCCGGTGAGCCCGGGTATTTTGGTCTGGCTGCGTTGAACAGTACGGATGACCAGGCGGCCGTTCCCTTTTTCTCACTCGAGCGCGAGAGCTTCCTCGAATACGATCTGACGAAGGTCATCCATTCGTTGGTCAATCCGGTGAAGAAGGTGCTTGGGGTCATCAGCACGCTGCCGGTTCACGGACGTCACGCGCCGCCCTACGGTACGACCCCGCGATGGCCGATAATGGGCCAGCTAGACACCCTGTTCGACATTCATGCATTGAATTCTGAAATCCGCGCTATTCCGAACGACGTCGATCTGTTGATGCTGATCCAGCCGACGCGGCTCACTAAGGAAACCTTGTATGCGATTGAACAGTTTGTCTTGCGCGGTGGCCGTGCCCTGATCTTCGCTGACCCGTTTTCTGAATCGCAGAGCATCACTGCACGGAGCGGCAAGGAAAAAGGCAACGACAATATCAACCTGTTGCTGGCGAAGTGGGGCGTAGTGATGACCTCCGACAAGGTTGCCGCCGATATTGATGCCGCTCGCCGCATCAATATGCCGGTCAACGGACGCCTCCAGGTACTCGATTATGTCGTCTGGTTATCGCTCCAGCCGAAGCACTTTAATCGTAAGGACCTCGTTACGGCGGAAATGAGCCGCATCAACGTGGCGACGCCGGGCATACTGGAGTTGACCCGTCTCCCAAAAACCGAGGTCACACCGCTAATGACGACCGGAAACCGGACGATGCAGATCCCGGTCTCCAAGGTGTCTGTCGCGAACCCAGATGCCATCTCGATGTTCCGCGACTTCAAGTCCACCAATAAAGCGCACATGATTGCTGCACGGATAACTGGCGAGGCGCGCAGTGCATTTCCGGAAGGGCCACCGCCAAATGCCGAGCCGAGCTTGGCTCAGGCGCATCTCGGGCGTTCCGCGAAACCGATCGACGTCATTGTGGTCGCGGATGCGGATATGCTGCATGCAAAGTTTTGGGCCAATATCCGCATCGAAGGGGATCAACAGGTCCCGACTCCGTTCGCCAATAATGCGGATTTCGTTGTAAATGCACTCGATACCCTGGCGGGGGGCGAAGAACTTCTCGGCCTGCGCGCGCGTCGGGAATCCAGTCGACCCTTTGATCTGGTCACGGAGATTCGCCGCGACGCCGAACGCCGTTACCGTTCCAAGGAACGCGAGTTGATCGACCGGATCAATCAGACGCAGGACGAAGTTGATGCACTTGTCGCGCGCGAGGGGGCAGCGCTTGGCGCTGATGTCCTGAGTGCCAGGGAACGTTCGCGAATAGACCAGCTGCGCCGCGATATTGTCTCCATGCGGCGAGAGTTGCGTGGCGTCCAGCATGCCCTGCGGGCCGATATCGAGCGGCTCGATGCGACGCTCAAGTTTCTTAATATTGGCGCCATGCCGCTCGTGCTCGCGATCTTGAGTTTACTCATTATCCTTACCCGGCGTTGGCGCCGGAAGGCGGCAATCTGATGCGACAGTTAACGTTAGGCGTCTTGCTATTGGTGTGCGCGTTGTCCGTTGCTGCAGCCGTTTTTGCAGTATCCCGTGAAGCTGCGGATCCACGCTTTGAGAAGATCGGCGAGCCGGTTTTTCCAGGACTGATCGACCGGGTGAACGATATTAACGAGTTCGGCGTCGAGAGTAAGAAGGGTCGCCTCACGATTTATCGCGAAGGAAAAATTTGGCGGCTGATGGAAAGTGACAAACATCTCGCCAGCCCGAACGAAGTTTTCAAGGCAATCGTCGGTGTTGCCGAACTGAAATACTTTGAACCGAAGACGGAACGCGCGGACCGCTATTCCCGACTCAAGCTGGAAGACCCGAGAAATGCTGGTGACGGAAAACGACTGACCTTGAAAGTTGGCGGGGAGACAGTCGCAGATGTGATTGTCGGCCGCGAGAAGCTGTTTCTTGCCGGACGTACCGTTGGTGGTGTCTATTTCCGTCGGCCCGATAACCCTTTAAGTTGGCTTGGCGAGGGTAACCCCGACGCGGGTGGCGAGCCAAAGGATTGGCTGGCG
>DJKK01000345.1 GCA_002434595.1 Alphaproteobacteria bacterium UBA6544
CCGATACCGGCGGTTCGATCCGCCAGCCGGCATCTTTCTGCGGTATTGTCGGTATGAAACCAACCTACGGCAGATGTTCACGCTGGGGCATTGTCGCTTTTGCGTCCTCGCTCGACCAAGCAGGGCCGTTGACACGCACGGTCCATGATGCGGCGATCATGCTAGGTGCTATGGCAGGACACGACCCGAAGGACTCGACGAGCGTCGATATTTCGGTCCCGGATTATGAGGCAGCCCTTGAGGGCGGCGTTTCGGGGATGCGGATTGGGGTCCCGAAGGAATACCGCATCGACGGAATGCCCGCGGAAATCGAAGCGCTTTGGGATGAAGGCGCAGAATGGCTGAAAGCCGCCGGTGCTGAAATCGTCGAAATCAGTCTCCCGCACACCAAGTACGCTCTGCCAGCCTACTACATCGTCGCACCGGCCGAGGCTTCTTCCAACCTGGCACGCTACGACGGTGTCCGCTATGGGCTTCATGTCGACGGCGGTAATCTCCAGGAGATGTACGAGAACACCCGAGGTACCGGTTTTGGACCTGAGGTACAGAGACGGGTCATGATCGGGACATACGTGTTATCCGCCGGCTACTACGACGCCTATTATCTTAAGGCGCAGAAGGTGCGGACCCGCATTGCGGACGACTTCCGCCAGGCTTGGAACAAGGTGGACGCCATCCTGACACCGACCACCCCCAGCGCGGCCTTCGCGCAGGGCGAAAAGATGGATGACCCTATCGCCATGTATCTTAATGACGTCCTCACTGTCCCGGCATCAATGGCCGGGCTGCCGGCAATCTCCGTGCCGGCTGGCCTCTCTGAGGAGAACCTGCCGCTCGGTCTGCACGTTATCGGAAAACCATTCGACGAGGGGACGGTAATAAAGGTGGGCCAGGTTCTGGAGGATGCCGCTGAATTCTCGGCCAAACCGCAGATTCTTGCAGAGAAAAAATGACGGGATTCTCGCTCAGGACGGCTAGGGAAACCGACTACGGTCGTCTCCTGCCGATTTACAATGAATTCTATTCGGAATTGAACCTTACAGAAGCGTTCGGCAACATTAGATCGACCTTGAAAGAGGTGCTTGCAAGGGAAGACACCGCGGCCTTTCATGTCGAAAGTAAGGTTGAGATCATTGGATTCCCAGCCGTGAGTATGTCCCATGATCTTGAGGTCAGTCCTTATTGCGAGCTCAAAGATCTGTTTGTCTTGTTGGAGTAGCGGGGACGCGGTGTCACAAACCGTCTGATCGCCGCGGCGATTTCGTGGGCAAAGACACAATGATACCGCGATATGGAAGTCGTCCTGACGCGCGAAAGCCAATAGTACTGGCATTTGCTGTCATGTTATGAAAACCGCCGTTACGTTCAGATTGGGCGGACGATACTTACGCGTAGATTTGGAACTTAGGTGGTAGCGACATGGCGGAATTACTGACAGGCGCCAGCGGCGATTGGGAGATGGTGATCGGCCTCGAGGTCCATGCTCAGATCAATTGCGAGGCAAAACTTTTTTCGGGTGCTCCAACGACCTTCGGCGCCGAACCCAACACGCAGGTCAGCCTTGTCGATGCAGCGATGCCAGGCATGTTGCCGGTCCTGAACGAGGCTGCCGTCCGCGAGGCCGTCCGCACTGGCCTAGCACTGAATGCCCAGATAAACCGCCGGTCGATCTTCGCGCGAAAGAACTATTTCTATCCCGATCTGCCGTTCGGCTATCAGATTACCCAATACGAAGCGCCGATCGTCGGCGAAGGCGAGATCGAGATTGACCTCCCTGATGGTGAGGTGAAACGCATCGGAATTGAGCGCCTCCATCTGGAACAGGACGCCGGCAAATCCATACACGATCAGCATCCGACGAAATCGTATATCGACCTGAACCGCGCCGGCGTACCATTGATGGAAATCGTATCGCGACCAGATATGCGCTCATCGGCAGAAGCTGGTGCGTATGTCGAAAAACTGCGCGCGATCCTGCGGTTTGTCGAGTCGTGCGACGGCAACATGCAGGAAGGTTCCCTGCGGGTCGATGCCAATGTTTCCGTCCGCCGCCCGGGCGACGAGCTCGGTACGCGCTGCGAGATCAAGAATGTCAACTCGATCCGATTCCTGAAACTGGCAATCGAGTATGAAGCGAGACGCCAGATCGAAATCATCGAAGAGGGCGGCACAATCGATCAGGAAACACGTCTATTTGACCCCAATCGCGGGGAGACCCGCTCCATGCGCTCGAAAGAGGATGCACATGATTATCGCTATTTCCCTGACCCGGACCTGCTGCCACTTGATCTCGACGATGCCTTCATCGAAGATTTACGCACCTCGCTGCCAGAACTCCCCGATCATCGGAAACAGCGGTTAGTCGGTGACTACGGCCTATCGCCCTACGACGCTGGAATTCTGGTGGGCGAAAAGGAAACCACAGACTATTTCGAAACCGTGGCTGCAGGCCGGGACGCCAAACTCGCCGCCAACTGGGTAACGAGTGATCTGTTCGGCCGCCTCAACAAATCGGGGATCGCGATCTCGGAAAGCCCCGTCTCCGCGGAAGCCATGGGCGGCCTGATCGATCTGCTCGCCGAAGGCACAATCTCTGGTCGGATTGCGAAGGACGTGTTCGACAATATGTTCGAGACCGGGAAGGATGCCGCCGCAATCATCGAAGAGAAAGGATTGAAACAAATTTCGGATACAGGAGAACTCGAAACCATCATTGCCGCCGTGATCGAGCGCGGATCAAATCAGGTGAAACAGTTCCGTGGCGGAAACGAAAAGGTTCTCGGCTGGTTTGTCGGTCAAGTCATGAAAGAAACGCAAGGCAAAGCCAATCCGCAAACCGTGAACGAAATTCTGCGCCGTAAGCTCGCCGAAAAAACTTAACGACCGGCCTTTATATGGCAGACTCGAACGCATTTGAAGAATGCCGGGAAATGCCGCGGCCGGATTGGATTCGATGCTTTACCGCCCTCGTTCGTCGTCATAGTGTCCGGTGATTGAAAATTCTGGCAACCTTGGGGCCCGGTCGTCGAATTATCTGTCTTCTGCCACGCCTTCTTTTTTATTTTCGACGTGCCGCGCTTGGGCGTCGCTATGATCATGCCGACATTGGCGCAACTCGTGGTCCCACCACCCATGCTCTAAATCCTATTTCGTGCGACGGACTTTTGGAACGTCTGGAAGCAGAAACTCGCAGACAACGGCAGCGTCTTCAGGGCGTTGTAAGGGTGGCTCGGCAACAAGCGCTCGAGGCATATTCCGCGGCCCGTGCGAAATTGGATTTCCTCGCACATATGAGCCACGACCTCCGGACTGCGCTCAACGCCAATTTGGGGTTCTCGGAGACGATTCGCGACACGCGACTTGGTACGATAGGTACAGAAGCCTACCGTGACTACGCTCGTCATACACACGAAAGCGGCGAACACTTGCTATCTCTGATTAACAATCTTCTCAATATATCGCACATTGAGTTCCGGAAGATAGAACTCGACAAAGGTGACCGCCATGTGGGCCAGCTTGTCGATGAATACCTAGCTCTCGTTGCAGGCGACGCCGCTTCGAATGACGTCACGCTCGATGTTTCCGCCATCGAGTGCGATATCCGTGTCTCCGGTGACAGCCGGGCAATCAAACAAGTTACGATCAAGCTGCTTTCAAACGCGGCCAAGTTTACAACGTAGCAAGGCCGTATCGATATCGACGCAGCGATAAACGAAGAGAGCTTGATGACGATCATTGTCAACCATACTGGATCCGGCACCAATACTCGGGCTATCGGAAGGATTTTAGAACCCTTAATCAGACTGGAACAGGCGGAGACAGGCATCGGTCTTTGCCTTCCACTCGTGAAAGGTATCGTATAACTGCAAGGCAGCGAATTGTCGCTTGAAAGTCAGCCCGGAATAGAAACTCAGGTCTTAGCGACTTTCCCCAACCACCGATAAGGCGCGAAATTCCGCACCCCAATGGTCATTGGAAGCCTCATCCGATAGGCTCCGTGCGCCATGTTGCCCTCCAAACGCTCTACCGCCATTATACTGATTGCCGCCGTCTGCTCCGCACAGGCCCTGACGCAAATCGGTTCATTTACTTTCTCAGCGTTGCTGCCGACATTCTTCGCTGATTGGGGCATTAGCCACACTGAGGCGGGGTGGCTGTCTGGCATCATCTTTCTCGCCTATGCCCTATCCGTCCCGTTTATTTTACCGCTGACGGACAGAATCGACCCACGCCGGGTGTATATCTGCTTCGTGTCACTGACTTGCTTGTCGCACCTTGGCATGGCCTTCATCGCGGATGGATTCTGGACAGGAATGATGTTCCGCATTCTCGCCGGTATTGGTTGGGGTGGCACATACATGGTCGGTCTCAAGGCACTGGCCGATTTGATTGAAGGGCCGATGCAGTCCCGCGCGGTTGCGTTTCATGCGGGTAGTATTGGTGTCGGCGGTTCGCTGTCCTTCTTGATCGCCGGTTGGACCGCGCTGCATTTTAGCTGGCACATTGCTTTCATGATCTCGGCGCTTGGCAGTTTTCTCGCTCTGATCATCATGATTGCTTTCGTGCCTTCGCGGCAGCCGCCACCGCGCGACGACAAGACACACCCCTTCGATTTTCTAGCTGTATTGAAGAACAAATCGGCGATGGCCTATGCCATCGGGTACTGCGTGCATACCTGGGAAATGTTCACGATGCGCTCTTGGGTTGTCGCGTTCCTAGTGTTCACGGCGGCCCAAGGAGATCAACCGAACTTTTTCATCCCAACCGTTATCGCGATGCTGATGGAGGTCGTCGGCACCACGACGAGTATTGTCGGTAACGAACTTGCAATACGCACAGGTCGAAAACGATTTATCTTCTGCGTGATGCTCGCATCGATCGCCTGCTCCCTGGTCGTCGGCTTTACTGCGGGAATGGGTTACGGGTTCGCTGCTCTGGTATGCCTCATCTACAACGCCGTGATTTACGCAGACTCGTCATCTTTGACCGCCGGGACCGTAGGCAGTGCCGAACCCGAACGCCGAGGCGCCACGCTGGCAATACACGCGATGCTCGGGTATGGCGGCGGATTTGTCGGACCGTTGGTTCTAGGCATCCTGCTGGATATGCTCGGCGGTGAAACGGTACGAAACTGGGGCCTCGCGTTTGGACATGTCGCGGCGGTCATGTTGATCGGTCCGATTGCATTACGCATCCTTAAACCGAAGGAATTGCAGGGCGATCGGCCGAGCAAATAGCCCCCCTGCTCTTCCTCAAACTCGCGAAAGAGCCAGTCTCTATAGATGCCTGCTTATGGGTGCCGCAACGCATCTGGCCGGTAGACTGCGCAATTTGCCAATACTTCCGGCACGACCGAATCAAACAGGCATACCGAGCGCCCCGCCCGCAGATCATCAAGCGCCAGCACCGACCTCCCAATCTTGACATCGACCCCGTCAACGGCCGCATTCAATACATCGGCGGAGGTACGGAAATGAAATCTCACACTCGCTCGATGCCATGCTGACGCAACCAGAAGTTCCAGTCATAGGTAGCGTCGTCAGTTTCCACCGGTCCCATATCATTCAGCAATGTGAACTTGCGGGGATATCCACGTACCTTCAGCGCCCGGTCGCCGGAGAGCAGCAATGGGCTGCACATCGGCGCCACCGAATTCGAGACAATACGTTCCTACTCAAGCCCCGGATGATCGCCATTGCCATTGTATATGGCAAAGTCGACATCTTCACGATCGAAGTCCGGAAACTGTACGTCCGAGGAAAGTCGGACATCGGCATCGGGATACCTCTGCTAGCCGGGGCACGAGCCATTTCATGGCAACCGACAGCGGAAAGGGAGGCCGTCGATGCATTTTGCAGAAATTGGGACTACACCGCGTCAACAACCTGGGAAAAGGATGCGAATCCGGCTCGTCCCCCGGCAGCAGCGTCTCACCAGCGGATGCCAACGCAAGCCCACGATGCAGTCGATCGAACAACGCCACACCGAAGCATTTTTTAGTTCCTTGATTTGATGGCTGACCGCTGACGGTGCGACGTTCAACACTTTGCGCGCATAGCTGAAGTTCAGACGACGACGCCGCCTCGAAGATCCGTAACGAATTTCATGTTGGTAAGGAGGCCGTATCTGCTTTGCAGTGAAATTTATTCACTTCAACTATGAGAGATTATCTTTTGCTTCACTATTCCTTTCCAACTATTGCCTAAAGCAATGCCGTGTCCTGCAATGAACCCCATTTAACGGAAAACCAATATGATCGCCTTTTCCTGGCTATGGATTCCGATAACCATCTTCGCTGCTTTTGTGCAAAACATTCGCTCGGCCGCGCAAAAGCATCTGACCTCACAACTGAATACGATATCCGTGACAATGGTTCGGTTCCTCTTCGGACTGCCGTTTGGGCTATTGTATTTATGGTTCTTGAATTCGCGCCGCACGGAACCGTTTCCGGGGATCAGTTGGGAGTTTATCGCCTTAACTGCAACCGCCGGGACGAGCCAGATCATAGCGACGGCACTCTTGGTGTATCTCTTTTCACTCAGGAACTTTGCTGTCGGTACGGCGTATGCCCGCACCGAAGCCTTCCTGACGGCTATCATCGGTGCTCTGTTCTTCGGCGAAGCCGTCGTCATATACGGATGGGGCGCCATACTCATCAGCGTTGCCGGCGTGATCCTGATCACCACCGCCAGAACCGGCATCGGAGGTGGGCAATTGCTGAGCCTTCTCTTCGATAAATCAGCATGGATCGGCATCATCTGCGGTCTCTTTTTCGCTGTTGCGTCCCTCACGATGCGCAAAGCCACGCTAATTCTAGGGATGGAGGACTTTCTCTTTCGCGCGGCGCTCACAATGATATTCATGCTTTCGATGCAGACGGCCGCGATGTGCGCCTATGTGCTCGTCACAAACGCATCGCAATACCATATTGTCTGGCGGAACCGGAAAGTCTGCCTGCTTGTTGGCATAACCAGCGTTATGGGGACAATCGGCTGGGCAACGGCGTTTACGCTGGAACAGGCCGCGTATGTAAAGTCACTGGCTCAGGTCGAGTTCGTGTTCACCCTAACGGCGTCATACTGGTTCTTCAAAGAACGCTCGACGCCGAAAGAACTTTGCGGCATCGCGCTCGTCGTCCTTGGGATCATTCTTCTCGTCCTGTTCGGCTAAAATTAGGACTCCGGCGCCACGACATTTCCGGCGCCACGACATTTTCCGCAGAGACCGTCGCCATCTTTTCGGACGACATGTCGTGCGGAGACAAGGCCACCGGTTCGCCTTCCGGCCCCATCGAAAATGTAATCAAGCTTTGATTCACTGTGTATTTGTCGAGCGCCGCACCTTCTGGGCAAACCTTGACCGCATGCATCCGATAGGCGTCCGTGACAGCCTTGGTCTGCGCCGTGTCTCCGCGCAATCCGATCATCCTAGGATAAAACTTTCCCGACATAATCCTTCATAAGATCGCCCTTTTCACGCTCGTAGAGATCACCTTCGACGCCGACTTCGTGGCTCTGAATTTAGAAAATGGCCGGGTTTGCCACCGTCACCTTCGACCTTAAAAACCATGTAGGTGTTGCCATAATTCGCCGCGATCGCAACAGGAATCTCACCGGCCTCGCACCGGATGGCAAAACGGTGGTAATCTATACCCGGCGCATACATGATCTCGGTGATATGGCACCAGGTATCAGAGATCTATCCGGTAACTTTGATCTGTTTTGCCGCTGCCGCGTCGGCGACCCCAAACGATAGCAACAGCACCCCCGGCGCGCCGATCACCGTTCTTGAAATCCCACTTATATTTGTCAGGTCAAATCGTACTTCTGCGGAGTGGAGTGCGATTAATCGCCGTCAATCGGTCACGACACCCGCTTCAGCAGCCCGTTCGACAAGAAAATCTCGGGCTATATTCATATCATCGAGGCTGCCGAAGGCATTCATATAATGGCCCTTGAAACCCAATCCTTCGATCCGGGCGAACATGTGGCCAAAATCAATATTTCCTTCTCCGGGTCTCATATGAACCTCATAATCGCCCGTACAGTCCGCGATACGGACCTCGCCAAGGCGCGACGTATCGAGCCCATCAATGAAACCGTCGATCCCATCCGGCACGAGGTGGGCGTGATTGACAGTGAATGACCACTTCAGTGCGGGTGAGTCGAGGCGGTCGAAGTAATACTGAGCTTCCTCCACCGTATGTGCGAGATAATGCACTTCCGCCAGATCCGGCTCCCAATTCATATTTTCGAGATACAGCGTCGCACCTTTGTCTTCCGCATATTTGGCAGCCTTTGCGATATGTGCCACCGCCGCTTCCATCCGTAACTGTTTGTCGCCGAAATGGTGTCCCGGGTGAACGACCACCCATTCCGCATTCAGCTGCACCGCGACATCGATATAGGCCGCCAGATAGTCATCGATCGCTTCGGATAAGAATGGCGAATACTCCGCAATGTTCACACCGGAGAGTGTGTGCAGTCCGATATGGATTCCGCCCGCGTCCGCCGCTTTCAGGATCGACCGGCAGCGCGCTTCATCAAACGCATCCAAGCCGTTCGGTGCGATATCGAGCTGCGCGTCGATATACGTCACGCTATGTTCAACCGCCCAGGCGACGCCATCCTCCAGCGAAACACGGCGTCCGAGGTCGACACCGATCCTATCCTTGAGCGACATTGCGCTTTTCCTCTCTATCCGTACTGCTCTGTCCCTAAATCAATCCTAGCTGACATCTAACTCTTTATGAGCTATGAGCCATGGCTGTGATTGGGAGGCATCGAGCAACTCCTGCACATCCGAATACTCTAGCACTACTTCGGCGTAGTCGCAGGGCCAGCCCTCGAGTTCAATCCCGTAGGTATAGAAGCGGCACAAAACTCGGGCAAAATGCGTTCGGTGCTGTAAATCGACTGCCAAATAGGAAGAGTTCGTACGATCCGAAACTGGACCAAGCCCACTCCCAGAGCTGGCAGACACGTCGGATATCATCCCTAATCTTGATGGTCATCCGGAAACTTCGGTAGCTTCATTGCGTATTGAATGGCATGGAGGTGCGCAGCGCGCGAAACCCTGAATGCATCTCCGAACACAATCTGCGCGCCGCCGCTCTCTCTTCACTATCCGTTGGCCGAAATTCCGCCGGCGGGGAATTGCCCCGCAACAAATACTGTTATCTCCAATCTATCTCAAACGATACGGCGATCGGCACCTGCAACAATTTCCAACGCCGGCAACGGCCGCGCCGGGTGACAGGTCCGCCGAAATATCTCAAACGCATCAGCGAAGTGCGGAATGACCTCCGTATCGTAATCGACCACAAAGATTTTAGAACCAGCCATGCCCGCATGCTCCGGCCTGAATACACACGATTGCCAAGCAATAATCTGTTTGGGGTCGAGCGAATTGCCGTCTCGACGGGTTGCATATTGGCACTTCCAGCATCACCGTTTTGCCGAAGGCCACCCCATTGCGGCGCACCAATCTCATTTTTCGGCAGTGGATGAATTGAGTCAGATCGGCCATCTCTCCGCACTTCTTACGACGCACTCAGCCCAGCATGTCAAAGAGCATGTCATTCACGGCATCTGGTGCCTCATACATCACCCAGTGACCGGTATCATCGAGCGTCCGGAAATCCATATCGGGTTTATAGGTGCGCAGGATTGCTTCACGCGCCGGAACATCGCCGAGTGAATAGACATCTTCGACACCCCAGATGCCATAGAACGCCGCGCTCGAATCCGGCAATGCGCGCAACAGAATGTCACTTTCTGGGATACCCCGTGCCCGTATGCGCGTACGAGCGGTATTAGCGTCCTGAAGATGCAGCGACAGGTCATCTACCACACGCTCGTCATTGAACATTACCCCAGCAAGGTTGTTGCGGTGTATCTCACGTCGCGTCGGCCAATCCATATCACGGGACAACCGCTTCAACGGCCGCTTGTATTCCACCGGCGCGTCAACGCCCATGCCACCAGCACCGATCAGCACGACGCGGCGGACACGCCCACGGTGGATCGCCGCCATATGGCCTGCGTGAATGCCACCATAGGAAAACCCGACAATATCATAAACGGCGTCATCGCCGATCAGCGCGTCGACCCCATCCGCCATGATCTGTGCGCTATCAACGACGAGGTCCTGCAACTCCGGCAATCCCGAGTCGCCGTACCCCGGCATATCTGGAACCAAAAGCCGAAAGCGCTCTGCAAGCGGTTCAATATTGCGGATGAAATGCGTCCACGAACCGTAGTCGCCATGCAGCAAGAGAATGGCCGGTCCGTTCCCCCAACATCGCCATGCAACAGCGCTGTTGGCGCCATCAAAGGGAATATCGACCCGTTCGGCCGTCTTCTCGAGCCGCTGGAGTATATCCTCGGAGTGGCTCAATATCCTTCGACGAAGACCATGTTGCCGATCGAATTGTCTGTCCGGTCCTTAATAATATTCTGGTAGTCGGCTGAGTTGTACCACTTCTTCAAGGTGATCATATTCGGAAACTCGAGAATGACCATGCGCTTTGGCGTCCAATCACCCTCCATGGGCTCGACTTCGCCACCACGCACCATGTATTTGCCTCCATGCTTTTCAATCGTGGCCGGGACTGCTTCCTGATATTTCTTAAAGCCTTCAGGATCGGTCACGTCGATATCGGCGATGAGATAGGCTGGCATATCTGCTCCCCACGTCCTTCGGTTTGCCAACATACGAGATGGAGTCTAGCATTCCGGCCAAAATTGCAAGCCTACGTTCGCCTAACGAAGGTAAGTCGCCTTCCTTAAAGGAATACAGATGACCCTCGATCTTTACGCTTGGAATTCGTCAAACGGCCGAAAAATCTCGATTATGCTCGAGGAACTCGGCGTCGATTACAACATTCACCTGATCAATATCGGCAAGGATGAACAGTTCGCACCCAATTTTCTAAAAATCAGCCCAAACAATCGTATTCCCGCGATCGTCGATAGCGACGGCCCGGGTGGCGGCAGATACTCGATGTTCGAATCCGGTGCTATCCTGCTCTATCTCGCGGACAAGTTCGGCAAGTTCAATCCGACGGATGAACGAAAGCGATATGAAACGCTGGTCTGGCTGATGTGGCAGATGGGCGGTATCGGCCCAATGTTCGGCCAGGTCCACCACTTCGAACGCGCCGCAAAGGAAGACATTCCCTATGGGAAGAAGCGTTATGGAAATGAAGCTCGGCGCCTCTATCGCGTGATGGACGGACGCCTTGGCGAATCCACATATCTTGGCTGTGACGAATACACAATTGCCGATATCGCGACCTATCCTTGGGTGGCACGCTACGACTGGCAAAACGTAGACCTCGCCGATTTTCCAAACGTGAAGCGCTGGTTCGATGAGCTGAGCGCTCGCCCCGCAGTCGACAAGGGGATGAACGTCCTTGCACAGCCACAGTCCTAATAATCCGCCGTGATGAGCCGTCTCGAAACTCTGCACTACCCGAGTCCGAACCGCACCGCGGTCGTCCAAGTTGGCCCGAGCCGTCATGCTGATGATCTTGGCTTCGCTGAAAGATTTCACTAGTGATCTGGACCGGGTGAAACGGATGGTGAGGCTTTTCGGCATGGTGAACGGCGGTCCTGACTTCCGGGACTATCCAAAGGTCATCGACGGTGCCTCCGACTTTGTCTGCGAACTATGGGGACCCGAGTTCGGCCAGCACGCCCGCACCGCCATCGGTGCCGGCGGCTTGCCGCACGACATCGTCGTTGAGATCAACGGTGAGTTCGAAATCGTCGACGGCTGAAGGATCGTGCCACCGCCCGAACGTTCGGTTAAAAGTTGTCTTTGCGATTTCTGGTTTCGGCGAACACTGCGACGAGGTCGGCCCCATTAAGGCCGATCGTCGACTGAAGGTTTTCGCTCATCGGACGCACGAACGGGTTTGTCGCGCGTTCCAAACCAATAGTTGTCGGCACAGTCGGCAAACCCTGTGCACGCAGGTCATCAATTTCCTTACTACGCGCCACCAGACTCTCGTTTCCAGGCTCGACCGAAAGGGCGAACTGCGCATTTGCCTGCGTGTACTCGTGGCCGCAATAAACGACCGTTTCATCGGGCAGTGCCATGAGCTTCTGCAGACTGGTCCACATCATCTCCGGCGTTCCTTCGAACAAGCGTCCACATCCGAGCGCAAACAGCGTATCCCCTACGAATGCGATGCATTCGCTCTCAAAATAATAGGCGATATGTCCCGTCGTATGGCCGGGCACCTCGAACACTTTTGCCTGCAATGATCCGAATTCATAAAGGTCTCCGTCGGAGACCTTCACTTCAATCCCCGGAATACGCTCGGCATCGTTTGCAGCCCCGACAATGGTGCATCCCCAACGTTCCTTGAGTTCCAGATTGGCACCCGTATGATCGCCATGGTGATGGGTGTTCAGGATATGGGTGAGACGCCAGCCCTTCTCTTTCAACCCGGCGTTCGTAGCGCCGGCATCGGGTGTGTCTATGCACGCAGTGACGCCGGCATCGGGATCATGCGCCAGAAATCCGTAGTTGTCTGAACGACAAGGGAATTGATGAACTTGCAGCGCCATGCTCCGAATCTCCAAAAGTTTGTCGCGTCGCTCTAATTCTTCGCGATAGACGTAGCGAAAGACGAAGGGATTGGCGAGTCCTAAGGGAGCGACATCCCCAATCAAGCGTCAATCGAGAGCGTTGGACGAAGAAAGCGTTCCTTGCCCCCCGCAGCATTCTTCACCGCCGCGCCGTCCCAGATCAGTTCGCCCCGAGAATAGGTAGCCGCGACCCTAACATTGAACCGGCGACCAGCAAACGAACTCCATGGGACCGCCGAAAGACTGTTGGATGGGTCGAACTCGTACTGCTCTTTCTTAAGGACGACGATATCAGCGTGATGACCAGGTGCAAGACGCCCCTTGCGATCGCCTATCAGGAAATGGTCCGCCGGTCCGTCACAGAGCATCTGAACAGCCATCCGCGGGCCGATCCCATGTTCCTCACAACCCGTCCAAAACGCCGCTAACAAGGTCTCCAGACCCGGACCACCCGACGTGTTTTTGAAGATGTTCGGGTCGTTCTTCCGATCCAGCCCCCAACTCACATGATCCGACGAGACGAAAGTACAGCGCCCCGCCACAACGTGCTGCCACAGCAATTCAGTTTCCGCCTTCGGGCGCATCGGTGGGTAATGTTTGACCTTGGCGCCCAGCTTTTCGGCGTGTTCTTCGTGATTGATCATCAGGTATTGCACACATGTCTCGATCGATGCTGCATGACCCGCGGCGCGGTACATCTCACAGATCTCGAAGCCGCGGCTCGTGGAGCAGTGCACGACATGACCTCGCGCCCCCGTACGGGCTCCCAACTCGTAGACTATTACCGTCGCCAAATCTTCGATCAGCGGCGTATGAGCCCGTGCAAAGGCATCCCAACCAGTATCGCCAGCGTCCGTCATTCGCGCGATGTTACGCCGCGTCATTTCCTGCATTTGATTGTGTACGCCGCACGCGAGCCCCGCTCCTCCGATAACCTTGAACGCGGCCTCAAGGTCATCTTCCATAATACGAGGGAATCGGCCCGGCGCAGCCTCGAAAGTCGAAAACTTGAAGGCCGCCGCGCCCGCTTCGATCAGGCCTGGGATTTCGGACGTACCATCTTCCTCACCAATGGTCGCGTGTAGTGCTACGTCTACATGGCATTCGCGTTTGATCTCGTCAGCCTTCCGTTCAAATTCCTCACGTGTCGAGATTGCCTTTGGATCGTCATACGGCATATCCACCATGACAGTGACACCGCCAGCTGCCGCCGCGCGGGACGCTCTGCCCAATCCTTCCTGATTTAGCTGGCTGGCTGCATGGGTTTGCCCGTCGACGACACCCGGAATGACCCAGCACCCACGAAAATCCTGTGTTTCTGCAGCAGATGGAGGTGCACCCTCCCCGACGGCTTCGATGAGCTCGTCGCTGACGGCAACGTAACCGTCAAAAATCACCCCGTCGGGTGTGACAACGTCACCAAGAATTACCAGATCGGCATCGCTCATCTTTGTCTCCTACTCCTCGCGACACGAAACTGGGCTACCAAGCCAAAACACTGTTGACTTGGCAACACAGAACAGTCCGTCTTGGGCAATCTGCTACCCCCCCTGCTCAGCGCAGATCCACGTCTCGAAATACCTTTCCAGGGTGTCGCGTTCTATATGACGCGTGATAAAAACGAGGCGTGTGCGTTCATCCGCATCCGGCCAAGCTTCCAGATAAATCGGATCATGGAACACGTGCTGGACACCGTGGATAACAAGCGGATGTCCTGGCCGCTCCGCGGTATCTACGACACCCTTGAGGCGAAGCAAATTCTCGCCTTGGGTCCGTGTCAGCGCTTCAAGCGCGCTACAGAAGGCTTCGGCGGGCAGCGGCTTATCGAACGTCAGCACAAATGATCGAATATCAGTACCGTGCCGCGTCACGTCATGAGTATCCTGACCAAGACAGTGAGAATGATCGTGATGGTGGTGCGCATGAGCATGATGATCACTGCCGTCCTGTTCGGCTTCGACGTTCAACCATTTACGGACATCTATGGTTTTGGTCTCGGGATCGTAAAGTGATGTGTCGAATAGACGGTCCAGGTCAAATTCCAGGCCATGCCTTTCGAGGATCGGCGCTGACGGATTGAGGGTCCGGAGCTTTGCGATCAACTGCATCACGCCTTTGCCAACGGCGGCCCTCTCTACCAAGTCCGTCTTAGTGATGACGAGGCGATCAGCGACTGCAGCCTGCTTCACACATTCCACGTGTGCGTCCAGCGTGCCTGAGCCGTTAATCGCGTCTATCGTCGCAACAATTCCACCCAGCATATAGCGCCGTTCCAGAGAAGGATCGCTCATCAGCGTATGGATGACCGGGGCTGGATCGGCGAGACCCGTGGACTCAACGATCAAGCGCCTGAATGCGGGAATCTCGCCCTTATCTCGCCGTTCAAAGAGCACCAAGAGCGTTTCCCTAATATCGCCCCGTATCGTGCAGCAAAGGCAACCGGATGTCATTTCGACGATCTGGTCATCGGCGTGTTCGACCAAGAAACCATCGAGGCCGACCTCACCAAATTCGTTCACGACAACTGCAGTATCTCCAAACCCGGGTTCGGTTAAGATTTGCGTCAAGAGGCTCGATTTCCCGCTGCCAAGAAAGCCGGTCAGTAACGTAACGGGTATATAATCCATAATCAGGTCAACTACGGTTGGGCCGATCTCGCGGCGGAGACGCAATCATCAATTCTCGCGCCGGGACGACATAATACGTGAAACGTAACGCGTCTGAAATCCTTGCGCCGCATCCTATTGGATGTTGCCTCTCTTCCCGAAGACAAATCGTATCCGGATTTAATATCTCTGCATGGTGAGACCGCCATCCCGCCAGTACCATTTGTGCCGCCGATTCGTAATGCTCACGGCGACCAGGGTCATTGAAAAAGTACAATGGCTCTACCGCAGCGTCACAAGCACTTGTCTTTTTTAAATTCGTTATTGCTATGTTATAACATAACTTGTTATAATATAACAATTGCGCGCCGTTAACCATCAAACTGACCATCTGCATGAATTATTTGGCAATTTTTACGTGAACCTTCCATCGTTCGTAAAACCGCCTCGCCTGCAAAGCAGTGCGCGATATCC
>DJKK01000099.1 GCA_002434595.1 Alphaproteobacteria bacterium UBA6544
CTCGGTGGGCGGCTGACGTTCGACGAACATTCGGCATGCAGCACGCTTATTTCGGAACTCACTGCGGACGATGCGACAAACAAGATCATTGCTTTGTAGAACCTTAAATTCATCGATCCCGCGGGGTTGGCCTTATTGCTTCGCGTTTCCTCAAACGGTCAAGTACAGAAAATGCTACAGGTCGCGCGTTTCGACCAACTCATTCCATTCGTCTGAGCCTTAGCGGCCAAGTTGTCTAATTCCAGTCATCGAAAGCGTATCGCCAAGCGATCCAAATAAAGGCTCCACCCTGCAACACACCAGACACGGGCGCTCGCAGGACCGGCCCGTTCCTGTTTCATGACGACTGTCTGGGTTGGAATTGAACTTGCTGCTGTTGCGCCGACGATCGCGCTCCACAAGTCAATACCTCAAGACAGAAATTCGGCCCCGGCAATGCAAACGGATCATCTTGTCGTCTTCGCCGGAAAAATCGACGCCGGAATATATCCGGTTGTTACCGCTCACCCGTTTTATGCTCTTGTGGATGTCACGGATGCCGAAGGCGTTGCCGCCTTGTGCCCGTGTTCTCGATGGACTTGCCCGGCGAGACACCATGCTGAACCTTACATCGAGGACAGCGTACGGAATGACGAATGCAGAACGCTTTTGAGATTTAATGAGCCATCAGTCCTAAATCGCAGGGTCTCAGAAGTCGGAACTGATGATCGTTCTGCACGAAGGAATTGCCAACGCGATCATCAAGGAAATGGAAGCCCCTTCGGCATCTCCGAGAACATTTATTGAGAATATCAACACCTCGCTCTATCCACTACTGGAGCCCGACCCGTTCGCGACGTCGAACAAAAGCTTAATGACGACCTAACAACCGTATAGCTATCGGATTAGGGCGTATTAAGCAGACCCGCTATTGCGGCAAAAGCATATCGGCAATTATTTGAGTCAGCTCTGCGAAGGTTCGGAAAACGAACCCAAGCGCGATCCCCGCGAATACGGCCGCGACGAGCCAGACCCAATGCCAGCCGGCGCTCAAAAATCCGACAAGCGCCAATAAGGGCAATGCCAAGCCTGCCAATACCGCAAAAATGCTGCCGTACTTAACCATGATTCTTACTGCTGGATATTGCTCCATATCGCGACCGTCCTTCTCCTCGCCCAGCGTGGTGCCAATTGCTGCGCAGATTGTGCTCAGGCTCTGCCAAATTAGGTAAAGAACTAAACATCAGATGGGAGACGGAAAGATGTCTGATAAGCACCCTTCGAGTTTGGAACTTGCAAGCGAGATGATCGATCTCGATTTCAATGGGTTGAACGATTCCGATATCGCACAGTTACAACGCCTCATTCTGGATTACGCTGCCGTAACCCTGTGCGGTTCCATCCAGCCTTGGGGACAAAAGATGCGCGCTTGGACCCAAGACCAGAATGCGTCAGGCCCGGCCCGCCTGATTGGCTCAGGTGACCTTACGAATGCCGCGACAGCAGCCCTTGCCAACGGCACGGCAGCGCACGGTTATGAACTAGACGACACGCATGAGGCCTCGAGCAGCCATCCAGGCGCTGTCGTGATTTCGGCCGCCCTCGCTGTCGCCGCCGAAAGCGGTTCAAGTGGCCGCGATATTCTCGCCGCCATCGCCGCGGGTTATGAAACGATGACACGCATTGGCCGAGCCGCGGTCTCGCAAGAAGTCACGGAACGAGGTTTCCATGCGACATGCCTTTTCGGGCCATTCGGCGCCGCAGCGGCGGCGGCCAAACTCTTGGGGTTGGATTCAGAAGGTCTCGCCAGGTCTTGGGGTCTCGCGCTGTCCATGGTCAGCGGTTCCTCCCAGTTCGCACACGAGCCACAGGGTACGATGGTCAAAAGGATGCACGCCGGAATCCCGTCGATGCACGGCGTCCTCGCAGCGCAGCTCGGAAAACTGGAAATGACGGCACCGCAGAATTCACTCGAAGGTCCACTCGCTTTCTATCACCTTTACAGCGAAAATCCGAAGCTGGAGCTCCTCGCGAGGAAGACCGGCGCGCCGCTCGAGATTCACAACATTAGCTTCAAGCCCTATTCCTGTTGCCGCAAATTCCATTCAATGATTGATTGTTTGGAAATCGCGACAGTGAATTTCACACACGACCCCGCCGATATCGCCAAGGTTGATGTCTTTTCGCCAGCCAACGCAATCAAGAAACACGCCATTCGGCGGCCGGACTCGGTTATGGCCGCGCAGTACAGTATGCCGTACATAACCGCCGCAACACTGGCCTACGGACCCAAGAAATATTCGGCCTTTGAAATCAGACATCACAACGACCCGATGATTATTTCATTGATCGATAAGACAGAAGCCCATCACGATCCGAAACTGGACGGCTATCTACCGGACCGAATGGCTAACCGTGTTACGGTGACGTTCGCCGACGGGCGGCAGAAAAGTGCCGAGGTCACCGAAGCATTGGGATCACCCGATCGGCCCCTGTCATTCGGCGATGTGCTGGAAAAAGCAGAACCTCTTATCGAAATGGTCGATCCATCGATGGACCTGGAGATGATCGCTGATAAGGTACGCGACTTGCCAGACATGACCGATACTGACGATCTAATGCTCACGCTCGTCGCTGGCAATTACGACCTGACGACCACGTTGGAGTGAGCGTTCCTATTCCGTCTCTGCATCGCGTATCCTCGTTGTGATTGTTGTCGATCCACTATTCGCCCTTGCGCTTTGCAGCGTCTTTCTCGGCGGCCTGTCGCGCGGCTTCACCGGTTTTGGCGCCGCGCTGATCATAGTTCCGGTTCTGATCATCGTGTATGGGCCGATACCCGCCGTCCTCTTGATGTCCTTGATCGAAGTCCCGGGCGTCTTTCAACTCGCGCGGACGGCAATCCGGGAAGCAGACTGGCGGGCATTGGTACCGCTCTGCATTGCCGCAGCGTTCACCGTCCCGCTGGGTGCGTGGTCACTGGCCGTCCTTGACGCGGAAACCGTCCGCAGAGGCATCGCCGCCATAGTCGTGACCTTCGCCATCTTAATCGCAACAGGATGGCGATACCGGGGAGAGATCACAAAATTTCTTTCCGCATGCGTCGGGATCGTCAGTGGCTTCTGCAGCGGTATCGCCAG
>DJKK01000024.1 GCA_002434595.1 Alphaproteobacteria bacterium UBA6544
CGATTATGGCGGGCACGCGCCCGGCGATACCAGAATACGCCGAAACACTGCGCCTGATCGCCTCCGAGGGACCATCCGCAATGTATGGCGGTGAAGTCGGAAGCGCTATCGTCGAGCACATGGCCAAAACTGACGGCCTGCTGACAATGGCCGACTTCACAAATTACACGACGATCGAGCGGGATGTCGTCCGGGGTGACTACCGCGGCGTTGAAATCGTCGGCCCGCCACCGCCGTCGTCGGGCGGCGTCCATGTAATCCAGATGCTGAACCTGCTTGAGGGTTTCGACATCAAGAGCATGGAGTTTGGTTCGCCTGCAGCGCTGCACCTGATCCTTGAAGTCCTAAAGATCGCCTTTGCGGACCGACAGGTGGCGACCGCAGATCCGGATTTCGTCGATGTTCCGGTCGAACGCCTACTCTCAAAAGCCTATGCGGAAGAACGGCGGCCGGATATCGATCTCGCGCGCGCCAAATCATGGGATGCTGGTGTGGCATTACCCGAATCACCCAACACCACGCATATCACCGTCGCCGATGGCGATGGTAATCTCGTCGCAGCCACGCAGACCATCAATTCCACATTTGGCGCCCGAATTATGATCCCGGGCACCGGAATCGTGCCTAACAATTACATGTCCGTCTTCGACCCTCATCCGGGTAACGCGCTTTCAATCGCGCCCGGCAAGCGGGTTACGACATCCATGTCGCCGGTTATGGCGTTGCGCAACGGCCGACCCATTCTGGCACTCGGCCTACCGGGTGGCCTGCGAATTTTTGGATCGGCCATGCAGGCTCTGGTCAACAAGATCGATCATGGCATGAGCCTCCAGGAGATGGTCGAGGCGCCGCGCATTTGGACCCAGGGCCACGGCGTCGAGATCGAAGATGATTTCCCGTCCGAGGTGGAAACGGCGCTCGGTGGGATGGGCCACGGTGTCCTGCGTGTGCCGCATATCGGTGGTGGCATGAATGCCATCGAGTTTGCCGCGGACGGGACTATGACAGGCGCATCCTGTTGGCGGGCGGACGGCACACCGATCGGCCTGTCCGGAGGATATGCACGCGAAGGGTCACGGTTCTGGCCAGATCAGGTCGGAAGATAGGCCCGCTAGAGGGGAGAAGACGATGAAGAAGAACATTTCGTTTTACAGCGAAGGGGTGAAGCTGGACGGCGACATTTACTATCCGGATAACATGACGGACGGCGAGCAACGCGCCGGCGTTGTATTGTGCCACGGCTATACCGGTGTGAAGGATCTGTACCTCCCGGATAACGCGGCCGTCCTGAACGAGGCCGGATACATTGTCATGACCTTCGACTATAAGGGTTGGGGCGCCAGCGAGGGTGCACGGACCCGTCTCGCGCCATACAGCCGGGTCGCCGACGTGCAAGCCGCCATGACCCTTTTGCAAATCCAGCCAGAGGTCGACGAAGAGCGCCTCGGCATTTATGGCACGAGCTACGGCTGTGCCACGGTCGTCTGGGTCGCGGCACACGACAAGCGAGCCAAATGTACGGTCGGCGTCGTCGGCATGGGGAACGGTGCACGCTGGATGCGCAGCGTCCGCCGTCCGGACGAATGGATCGATCTGTTGGAGAAATCGAAGAAAGATCGCGAGCAGCGCGTGGTGAGCGGCACCTCCGAAATGGCGCCGCGCGACGAGATCCTGCTGCCGGACCGGCAATCAGCTGCGCTTGCGTCGGCGGCACGTGCCAACAATCCGAACGCACTTAGCGAATTGCCGCTCGAATACATTGACGAAACCCTCCAGTTTCATCCCGAATGGGTCGTCGAGCACATCGCACCACGTCCGCTGCTCCTGATTGCCGCCGACAACGACCGACTGGTGCCACCGGAAGATTGCCAATCACTCTACGACAAGGCCGGACAGCCAAAAAAGATGGTTACACTGCCGGGCGTCGGACATTACGAGGTCTATGCAAAGCCGGCATTCGATGGCGTCATGAAAGAAACTGTCGCCTGGTTCGAGGAACACCTGCCGGCACAACAAATGATTGATAACGTTATTTAAATGGTCACAATAATCATAAGACGCTAAAAGGGAGCCACACGATGAAAGCCGCCGTACTCCACGAAGTCGGACAACCACTCGCTATTGAAGACGTCTCGATCGACAAGCCTGGGCCGCGGGAAGTTCTGGTACGGACCGCTGCAGCGGGTGTTTGCCATAGCGATTTGCATTTCATCGAGGGCCTCTATCCCTATCGCCTGCCCGTCGTGCTGGGGCATGAATCAGCGGGGATTGTCGAACAGGTTGGCTCCGACGTCACGTACGTGAAGCCGGGAGATCATGTGATCACCTGCCTCTCCGCCTTTTGCGGCCATTGTGAAGCCTGCACGACCGGGCACCCCTCGATCTGCGATGGCCGCGAGACACGGCGCCGGCGCGACCAGCCGCCACGCCTCCATCAGGAAGATCGCATCGTGCAACAATTCGCTAACCTGTCTTCTTTCGCCGAGCAGATGTTGATCCACGAGCACGCGCTGGTGAAGATCCGGGACGAAATGCCCCTTGACAAGGCGGCGTTGATCGGATGCGGCGTCACGACGGGTGTTGGCGCAGTGCACAACACAGCGAAGGTCGAGGTCGGCTCGACCGTCGCGGTCATCGGCTGCGGCGGCGTCGGGCTCTCGTGCATCAATGGCGCGGCGATTGCGGGCGCTGGCCGCATTATCGCGGTCGATAGGGTTGGCAGTAAGCTGAACCTTGCCAAGGAGTTCGGAGCGACGGACGTCGTCGACGCCTCAAAAGGCGATCCCGTCGAGCAGATCAAGGAGATGACGGGCGGCGGGGTCCACTTCTCCTTCGAGGCAATCGGCCTGAAGCAAACAACCGAACAGGCCTTTGATATGCTGCGTCCCGGCGGTGCGGCGACAGTAATCGGCATGGTTCCCTATGGAACCAAGGTCGAAATCCATGCCGCAGATTTCCTCCAAGAAAAGAAACTCCTTGGCTGCGCCATGGGCTCGAACCGTTTTCGCGTCGACATGCCGCGATATGTCGATTTCTATCTCTCGGGACGTCTCAAACTCGACGACTTGCTTTCCGAACACATCAAATTGGAGCAAGTAAATGATGCGATGGATGCTTTAAAGACCGGCGAAGTCGCAAGAAATGTCATGATTTTCGATACCTAAGCGAAAAGCAAAACGCGCGAATATCTTTGACGCCTGAGTCGATTTCGGCCTTAAATGTGCATACGTATGCCTTCGACAGAGATGTTGCCCCCGCCTTAACGGTGTGTTCTGGGGGTAACTTATTGATTTGTTGAATCTAATTCGACGAAACACGGCCGGAAATGTGGTGTTCTGGACGTTAAAAAGGTAAGCTATGCGCGTTCGGACAGATTACCGGAGCCTGAGCGGGATCGAAAAAGCGGCCATGTTCATGTTGTCGCTAAGCGAGGAGCACGCCGCCCAATTGTTCGAGAACATGGGCGACGAGGAGATTCGTGAGCTCTCGCAGGGTATGGCCAACCTCGGCAATGTAAGTTCCGAAATCGTCGAACGGCTTTACGTCGATTTCGCCGAGCAGATTTCTTCGGCGGGCTCAATTATTGGCACACCGGAAAGCACCGAAAGACTGCTCTCGAAGGTTGTCGGCGCCGAGCGCGTGACGCAGATCATGGAAGAGCTTCGCGGCCCGGCGGGCCGGACCATGTGGGACAAGCTCGCCAATGTGAACGAGCACGTCCTCGCCAACTACCTGAAGAACGAATACCCGCAGACCGTCGCTGTCATCCTGACCAAGATTCGCTCCGACCACGCCGCGCGCGTGCTGGCAGCGTTCCCGGAATCCTTTTCGATGGAAGTGATCAATAGGATGCTGCGCATGGAGGCGGTGCAGAAAGAGGTCGTGGACGACATCGAGCGCACGCTCCGCAGCGAGTTTATGTCGAACTTGGCCCGGACGCAGCGTCGCGACAGCCATGAGATGGTGGCGGAAATCTTCAACGGCCTCGACCGATCGACTGAGAACCAGTTCATGACCATGCTGGAAGAGCGGAACCGGGACGCGGCAGAGAAAATTCGTCAGCTGATGTTTACGTTCGAAGATCTGGCGAATGTGGATCCGGCAGGCATCCAGGCGATCCTGCGGGCCGTGGACAATGACAAGCTGGCGACCGCCCTGAAAGGGGCTTCGGAAATCATCGCGGGAATGTTCTTCGAGAACATGTCGCAACGCGCCGCCAAGATTCTCAAGGAGGACATCGCGGCGATGGGCCCGGTGCGGATGCGCGATGTCGACGAAGCGCAGGTCGAGATTGTCACCGTTGCCAAGGACCTCGCCGACAAGGGCGAGATCATCATTTCCGACGGTGGCGGCGAGGACGAGCTCGTCTACTAACGCAAAACCGCTGTGGCCTTACGCTGCGGCGACGGCGCGAACATTTTCCAGAAATAGACTTAGAACAAGGTATTCATCACGACTGGCGTGCCATGCGCAAACCGGCGTATTCTTTTACGGGAAAGGCGAGATCTTGACGACTCTTCTGGCCCAGTCTCTCGCACACGAGACAGACGAAAATATCGTCGAAGAGCACTTCGTTCGGCGACTATTCCACCTCAAAGGCCTGGCTCGCGCAAAGCAAATAGACTTCACTCACAGAACGTGCCTGACCCGAGCGCTGGTCAAAGACAGCACGTCAAAGCGCAGATTTGGCTCTCCCCCATGGACCAACAGATCGCATCACTCAGGCACGTGGTCATCATTTGGTCCGACGCGACAATTTTCAGTTCGTGGTCGACGTCGACGAGGGCGATGATGTCGACATCGTACTTCAAACGGGACAGGCCTCGTTGCACCTTGGGCATATGTTTCATTCTTCCGGGCCAAATACCTCCAACGACCGCCGTATGGGTGTTGCGATCCGCTATATCCGCCCCTCGATGCGGCAGGAAACAGGTGACAAGACTTTGGTTCCTTTGGCGAGCGGCCAAGACGATTAAAGCAACTTCAAGCTCGACGGCGCGCCGTCCAGCCGGATGCCCGATACCGATCTCGCCCATTGTTGCGAAGACACAAAATTAAAGCGCCAGTTGCTCTACGACGATGCCAAGCGCGGAGAAAATGCACCCTGTTATACGCTGCGAGTTTGTCATTTCA
>DJKK01000262.1 GCA_002434595.1 Alphaproteobacteria bacterium UBA6544
CCTCTGTTTCCGGATGGATTCCGAAACGAAACGCAGGTGATCTGCACGGTTTTGGCCCACGACCTCGAGAACGATCCGGATATTGTCTCGTTGGTTGGCGCATCGGCCGCCCTGACAATTTCGGGTGTGCCGTTCATGGGCCCCATCGGTGGGTGTCGGGTCGGCTGTATTGATGGAGAGTTCGTGCTGAATCCGCAACAGGAACAGCTCGGCAAGTCCACGCTGGACCTCGTCGTCGCGGGAACGCTCGAGGGCGTGCTCATGGTCGAGTCGGAAGCCCAAGAGCTGGACGAAGACACCATGCTTAAGGCCGTGACATTCGGCCACGAACAGAGCCAAGCCGTCATCAACATGATCATCGAATTGGCGGAGGCTTGTGCGAAGGAACCATGGGACCTTCCGGGACAACCGGAACAGTATGGCGCTGTCGCTGCCCGTGTGAAGGAGCTTGCCACAGAGCAGCTGACCGCAGCCTACAAGCTTACCTTGAAACAGGAACGTGTCGAGGCGCTCGGCACGGCGCGCGATACGGTCATGAGTACGCTTGAAGAAGAAGAGCTGGATGCCGAAATCGGTGCGGCGGTCTTCAAGAAGGTCGAGAAGGACATCGTTCGTGGTGGTATTCTCAAGACTGGCCAGCGCATCGATGGACGCGATACCAAGATGGTTCGCGATATTACCGCAGAAGTAGGTATTCTGCCGCGGGCGCATGGTTCCGCGCTGTTCACGCGTGGCGAGACGCAGGCGTTGGTGGTGACCACCCTCGGCACCGGCCAAGACGAGCAAATCATCGATGCGCTGGAAGGCGAGTATCGGGAAAGCTTCCTATTGCACTACAACTTCCCACCCTATTCGGTCGGTGAGGCGTCCTTTTTGCGCTCTCCCGGTCGGCGCGAGATCGGACATGGGAAGCTCGCCTGGCGGGCGGTGCGTCCGTTGCTGCCGGCGAAGGATGATTTTCCGTACACTGTCCGGGTTGTCTCGGAAGTAACCGAGTCGAACGGTTCGTCGTCGATGGCGACGGTCTGTGGATCATCGATGTCGCTGATGGACGCCGGTGTGCCGCTTGTCAATCCGGTCGCCGGCATTGCCATGGGTCTGATTAAGGAAGGCGAGGATTTCGCCGTTCTCTCGGATATTCTCGGCGACGAGGATCATTTGGGCGATATGGATTTCAAGGTCGCCGGCACGTCGAAAGGCGTCACGTCGCTGCAGATGGATATCAAAATCACCTCGATTACCGAGGAGATCATGCGCATCGCGCTGGATCAGGCGCGGGACGGCCGAATGCATATCCTTGGCGAAATGGACCGGGCGATTACGGCGGCGCGGGAGTCAGTTTCCGACAATGCGCCGCGGATCACGACCATGTCGATTCCGCGTGACAAGATCCGTGAAGTGATCGGTACGGGCGGCAAAGTGATCCGTGAAATCTGCGAAGTTACCGGTGCCAAGGTCGATATCGAGGACGACGGGACAATTAAGGTCGCGGCCGTCGATGCGGATGCGGGTCAACGCGCCATTGACTGGATTACCAACATTGTTGCCGAGCCCGAAGTAGGTAAGATTTACAACGGTAAGGTCGTCAAGCTGATGGACTTCGGGGCCTTTGTGAATTTCCTGGGTAGCAAGGATGGCTTGGTGCACATCTCGGAATTGGCGCAAGAGCGCGTCGGCGAAGTCGGCGATGTTGTGACCATGGGCGATGAGGTCAAAGTGAAGGTCATTGGCCTCGACGATCGCGGCAAGGTCAAGCTTTCGATGCGGGCGGTCAATCAGGAGACTGGCGAAGAAATTCCCGTCGAGCCGCGTGCGCCGCGGGGTGACCATGGCAATCGCGGTGATCGTCCTCGCCGCGGACGGGCGCGTGCGGGTGGTGAATCCTAGTCACCATCGCTAAATCGTTCAATTGAATTGGGTGCGGCGGGGATCTTCCCCGCCGTTTCTTTTGTGTCAATCGAGGGAATGAATTCGCGGTCAGGCCGGTGTCGCGGCCATACCGACAACGTGGTATCCGCAGTCAACGTACAGCGTCTCGCCCGTCACGGCAGCGGACAGGTCCGATAGCAGGTAGATTCCGGCGCCGCCGATATCCTCAAGAGCGACATGGCGTCGTAACGGAGCGTTTTCGCCCTGCCATTTGTAGACGAAGCGGGCGCCACCGATGGCGGATCCAGCTAGTGTGCGCATCGGGCCAGCGGAAATCGCGTTGACTCGAACACCCTGACCGCCAAGGTCTGTCGCGAGGTATTGAACGCTCGCCTCCAAGGCGGCCTTGGCCACGCCCATAACGTTGTAGTTTGGCATGACTCGTTGCGAGCCGTCATACGTCAGTGTCAGAAGACTGCCGCCATCGGGCATCGACTGCGCAGCACGTTGGGCGACTTCAGTGAAGGAAAAACAAGATATATCAAGAGTTTGAAGAAAATTTTCCCGCGACGTATCGATATACTTTCCGTTCAGCTCTTCTTTGTCGGAGTAGGCGATTGCGTGGACGACGAAGTCGATGCAGGGCCAATGATCGGAGACGGAATCGAAAGCAGCTTTGATGCTGCCCGGTTCCGATACGTCACAAGGCACAACAATTTCGGAACTGACCGAACTGGCGAGGGGCTTTACCCGCCGTCCCAGCGCCTCGCTTTGATAGGTAAACGCGAGCTCCGCGCCGTGGCGATGTAGATGATCAGCGATGCCCCAAGCGATTGAGTGGTCGTTCGCCACTCCCATGATCAGCCCACGCTTTCCTGCCATCAAAGGCTGTGTCACCGTTGTTGGCCCGTCTGTTTCTGTTGGAGAACCCGACACCTATGCGTCCTCCACTCGGTTACGAGTGATAGCGTCGGAAGACCAGCGTGCCGTTCGTTCCGCCGAAGCCGAAACTGTTCGACATCACGACGTCCAAATCGACGTCGTCTTCTCTCTCCTGAACGATCGGGAATGGTGCTGCTTCCGGATCCAGATCTTCGATATTCGCCGAGGCTGCAATAAAACGGTTATCCATCATTAGGAGCGAATAAACCGCTTCGTGGACGCCAGTTGCGCCGAGCGAATGACCCGTCAACGATTTTGTCGCGCTGATCTTTGGAACGTCTTCACCGAACACTTCGCGAATCGCCGTCAGCTCACTTATATCGCCAACGGGAGTACTTGTTCCGTGTGTATTGATATAGGCAACTGGGTCGTTGAGGCCGGAGAGCGCCAGCCGCATGCATCTAATGGCGCCTTCCGACGACGGTTGTACCATATCGTGGCCGTCCGACGTTGCGGCATAGCCTACAACTTCCCCATAGATCCTGGCACCTCGCGCCAATGCGTGGTCGAGCTCTTCGAGCACTACCACGCCGCCGCCGCCGGCAATGACAAATCCGTCACGATTGACATCGTACGGACGGCTTGCCGTCTGCGGCGTGTCGTTGTATTTCGACGAGAGTGCCGGCATCGCGTCGAAAAGCAACGTCATCGTCCAATCGAGTTCTTCGCCCCCCCCGGCGAAGACGATATCCTGCTTGCCAAACTGGATTAGCTCCGCAGCGTTGCCGATACAATGAGTGCTCGTCGCGCAGGCGGAGGTGATGGAATAATTGATGCCCTTAATCTTGAACGGTGTCGCGAGGGTCGCGGAGTTGGTGCTCGACATGGTGCGCGGAACCATGTAGGGCCCAACCCGCTTTGCTGACTTTTCGCGAAGTGTATCCCATGACCATAACAGGTTCTTCGTCGACGGGCCACCCGACCCCATGATCAATCCCGTTCTCTCGTTGGAAACGTCAGATTCATCAAGATCCGAATCCTCGATCGCTTCCTGCATCGCGATATAATTGTAGGCTGCACCATCACCGAGAAAGCGACGAGTTTTCCGGTCGAGCGCTTCTTCGATATCGAGCTTTACAGAGCCGTGGACGTGGCTGCGGAAGCCAAGTTCGGCGTACTTTTCGCAATATTCGATGCCGGATTTACCGGTTTTCAAAGATTCGAGCACTTCGGACTTGTTGTTTCCGATGCAGGAAACAATGCCGAGCCCCGTGACGACTACTCGCCGCATGTCAGCTCCGTCAAGATTGTTCGCTGGGGGTGAACAGGCCGACACGAATGTCCTTGGCTTCGTAAATCGGTGTGCCGTCGACATTCATAACGCCATCTGCGATTCCCATAACCAATTTCCGCATGATCACCCGTTTCATGTTGATTTGGTATGTCAGTTTCTTCGCTGTATCAAGAACCTGACCGGTAAACTTAACTTCTCCGACGCTAATCGCGCGGCCGCGGCCCAGCCCCCCGAGCCAACCAAGGAAGAAACCGACCAGCTGCCACATGGCATCCAATCCAAGGCACCCTGGCATGACCGGATCATTTTCGAAGTGGCATTTGAAAAACCAGAGGTCCGGATTGATATCCAGCTCAGCTATAATCTCGCCCTTACCGTGAAGACCACCTTCGGCCTTAATCTCGGTAATACGATCGAGCATCAGAAAGGGCGGAAGAGGCAACTGAGCATTGCCCTTTCCAAATAGGCGCCCGTGGCCGCATTCCAGCAGCTCCTCAAACGTGTAGCTGCTTTTTTTCTCGAATTTCACGCCGGATTCCTTTTCGCCGCTCAGCGCTTCAATACACCAAAGTTACCTTTATCGCAGCCGGCCAAGGAAGACAATGCCAGCGATAACCGGGGATTAGACATCCAGATGCTCGACCATTAAGGCGTTCGACTGAATGAAATCGCGCCGTGGTTCGACCAGGTCGCCCATCAGTGTGGAAAATAGCTCACCCGCCTCGTCGGCATGTCCGACCTTCACCTGATGTAGGGTTCGTGCGTTCTCGTCCATTGTGGTTTCCCAAAGCTGTTCGGGATTCATTTCGCCGAGGCCCTTGTATCGTTGCACGCCGATACCTTTCTTTCCAAGATCCATTACTTTATCGACGAGCGCGATGGGGCCGGAAATACGGAACTCCTCTTCCTTGGCACGGAGAGTCGGGTAGCGGACGAAATAGCGTTGTAGCGTTGGTGTTATGGCGTCTAGGCGTCGGCCTTCGGCGCTGCGGACCGTGTCGCCATCAATGATGCAGATCTGGCCGACGCCGCGCAGCGTGCGGGAGAAGATTAAACCGCCTCCATATTGCGGCGTGCCGCTCCAACCGCGTTCCAATGGATCCGCCAGCGCATCAAGGCGCTTTACGACGTATTCCGCCGCTTGCTGGGCTTGCTCGGTATCGGCGAGAACATCTGGGTTGAGGGCGCCGGCAATCGCTGTCTGCTCCACCACATCGGCATTACCGACCTTGCGCGCCAGCGGCACCATGGCTTGTTTCGCCTGGCGGGACAGTTCCATGATCTCGAGCAACTCGTCGCGGCCGACTTCTTCGCCGTCTCCGATCGTCAGGGTACAATTCCCCAGCGCCTCGCGCACCAAGAAGGCTTCCATGGCTCCGTCATCCTTCAGGTAGACCTCGGACTTACCCTTCTGCACGCGGTACAGCGGCGGTTGCGCAATGTAAAGATAACCGCGCTCGATAAGTTCCGGCATCTGCCGGTAAAAGAATGTCAGCAGCAAGGTTCGGATATGGCTGCCGTCGACATCGGCGTCGGTCATTATGATGATCTTGTGATATCGTGCCTTATCGGGATTGAAATCCTCGCGGCCGACACCGGTACCGAGAGCCGCGATAAGCGTGCCGATCTCGGCGGATCCAATCATCTTGTCGAACCGGGCGCGCTCGACGTTGAGAATCTTGCCGCGTAGCGGCAGGATCGCCTGATGACGGCGGTCGCGCGCCTGCTTCGCGGACCCGCCCGCAGAATCACCCTCGACGATGAACAATTCGCACAGGTCTGGATTGCGCTCCTGGCAGTCGGCCAGCTTGCCCGGGAGGTTCGCGATATCCAAAGCCCCCTTACGTCGGGTCAATTCGCGTGCCTTTCGCGCAGCTTCGCGGGCCGCGGCGGCTTCCGCGACCTTTTGGACGATGCCCCGGGCTTCGCTCGGATGTTCCTCGAACCATTGACCGAGCCGTTCGTTGACGATCGATTCGACTACCGGCCTGACCTCGGACGAAACTAGTTTCTCCTTCGTCTGGCTGGAAAACTTCGGATCTGGAACCTTGATCGACAGGATACAGGTCAGTCCCTCGCGGGCGTCATCTCCGGTGATGCCGATCTTCTCGCGCTTGGCGATGCCGCTTTCGGCGGCGTAGGCATTGATTTGGCGGGTCAGGGCCGCGCGAAAGCCGGCAAGGTGCGTGCCGCCATCGCGCTGTGGAATGTTGTTGGTGAAGCACAACATCGTTTCATGGAAACTGTCGTTCCATTGCATGGCGATCTCGACAACGATTTCGTCCTTGTCCCCTTGGATGACGATGGGGGGATCGAAAACGGGGGTCTTGGAGCGATCGAGATACTTGGCGAACTCCATTAGGCCGCCTTCGTAATGGAACGTCTCGGTCGGTGCGTCCGGTTTGCGGCCATCCGTCAGGACAATACGAATTCCTGGATTCAGAAAAGCGAGTTCGCGCAGTCGGTGTTCCAGAATTGCGTATTCGAACTCGGTGCGGGTAAAGGTCTCGGTCGACGGCGTGAAGGTCACTTCAGTTCCGGTATCACCTGCGCTGTCGCCAACCACTTCGAGCGGTGCTGCCGACTCGCCGTCATGAAAGCGCATAAAGTGAATCTGGCCGTCGCGCTTAATCGTAAGATTGAGCTCGGATGACAGGGCATTCACAACCGAAACACCCACACCGTGCAGTCCGCCAGAAACCTTGTAGGTATTTTGGTCGAACTTTCCGCCCGCATGAAGCTGGGTCATGATAACTTCTGCGGCGGAGACGCCTTCTTCCGCGTGGATGTCTACCGGAATGCCGCGGCCGTTGTCGGCCACCGTCACCGACCCGTCGCCATTGAGTGAGACGTCGATCTGGTCGCAATGACCGCCCATCGCCTCGTCGATGGCGTTGTCCACGACTTCGAAGACCATATGGTGCAGGCCAGTCCCGTCGTCGGTGTCGCCGATATACATACCGGGCCGCTTGCGTACCGCATCGAGACCTCGCAGAACCTTGATCGAATCGGCTCCGTAGTCTTCGCCTGTAAGGTTGTTGGCGACTTGCTCGCTCATGGTTCGTCCTTGTGTGTTCTCACGTTTGCAGACACGCTTGTCCCCCGCGAACGTCGAGGAATTGCGCATCTCTTTGCATCTCTTCGAAAGTTGCTCGGTCCGTTCCGGTCAACCAGACTTGGGCACCAACGTCTCGAATCGCATGAAAGAGCGCTGTCCGTCGCTCGGAATCGAGATGTGCTGCCACTTCGTCCAGCAGAAGCAATGGTGTTGAATCGCGTTCCGCCGCGCGCATCCGCGCATCCGCGAGCACGATGGCGATCAACAAGGCTTTTTGTTCGCCGGTCGAGCACAGGTCGGCGGGCTGTCCCTTCTCGAAGTGCATGACACGTAAATCCGAACGATGTGGACCGACCGGCGCGAGTGCCGTCTCTGCACCTTCACGCCGTGCGGCCGCGAGCGCGTCGCGCATGCGGTCTTCAGCTTCGAGGGCAGGCAGAGTCTCAAGCCATGTCTCAAGCGAACCCTCAAGCATGAGTGTTGCCTGCGGAAACGGCCCGTCGGCGAGCATGCATGCACGATTCAGCCGGCCGGTGATTTCGCGCCGCGCTGCGGCGATCGCAATCCCGCGCTCCACCATTGTGCTCTCAAGCGCGCCGAGCCAAATGTCATCGCCGACACCGTCGCGCAGCAGCTTCGCCCGCTGGCGCATCGCACTTTCGTAGGCGCTGACCCGACCGGAATGCGCCGTATCGAAACCGAAGACCAAGCGATCGAGGAAGCGCCGTCGGCCGGATGGGCCGTCCACGAAGATGCGGTCCATCTGAGGCGTTAACCAGACTGCGCTCACGAATTCCGAGAGCGCCGCTTGGCTCTTGTACGGTTTGCCGGCGATGCGCACAGTCCGGCGCTCTTCCCCGACGGTCCGGCCGGTGCCGACCTCGATCGGGCCTTCTCTGGTCTCCACCGTTGCGGCAACCGCCCAACCAACATCTTCAGCGGTGCATGGCGTCTCGCCGGCCGGCGCCGGATCTATATCGGAGAGCCGCGCCCCACGCAGACCCCGGCCGGGAGCGAGAAAGGATATCGCTTCCAAGAGGTTTGTCTTTCCGGCCCCATTGGGCCCGGTCGCAACGACGGTAAGAGGTTCAAGGTCGAGTGCTAGGGATGCGTAGTTGCGAAACCGGGTAAGCCGCAGCCTAGTTACGGCCAAGGAGTCCGTGTCGCCAGCAGTCAACGATGTCGCGTTCACGGGAATGCCGCCTCCTAAACCCGCATCGGCATCAGCACATAGAGTGCGCTGTCGTCTTCGCTGTCACGTACAATTGTGGGTGAGGCCGCATCGGCGACAACGAATTCAGCTTCGCTACCTTCAATCTGCTGTGCGATGTCGAGCAGGTAACGGGCGTTAAAGCCTATCTCGATCGCATCCGCGTCATAATCGACCTCGATCTCTTCACGTGCCGTGCCGCTATCCGGGCTGGATGCCGTTAAGACTAGGTTATTCCCGGCGGCCGCCATTTTGACCGCACGGGATTTCTCCGTCGAGATGGTCGCCACCCGGTCGACCGCATCCGCAAAGCTGCGGCAGTCAACGTTCAGCGACTTGTCATTGCCAGTGGGGATGACCCTCTCGTAGTCGGGGAACGTGCCATCGATCAGTTTTGAGGTGAGGACCGCGTTGTCAAAAGCGAACCGCACACTGGTATCTGAGAGCGCGATGTCGATATCGTCGCCGATCTCATCGATCAGCTTACGCAACTCACCTACCGTCTTGCGCGGTACGATTACGCCAGGCATGCCGGTCGCACCATCGGGGACTGGCATTTCGACCCGGGCAAGGCGATGTCCGTCCGTGGCAACGCTACGCATGACATCACCGCTGTCGCCGGCCGTCGTATGCATGAAAATGCCGTTGAGGTAGTAACGGGTTTCCTCGGTTGAGATCGCGAACCGTGTCCGGTCGATAAGCCCGCGCAGGTCATTGGCTGGCAGTGCGAACTGATGCGGCAGGTCTCCGCCATCGGTCTGTGGAAAGTCTTCCGTCGGCAGTGTCTGCAACGTGAATTCCGAGCGGCCCGCACGTAATGCCATCTGTCCGTCGCTGCTGCTGTCGAGCTCGATCTGCGCGCCGTCAGGCAACTTCCGCACGATATCGTACAAGGTATGCGCCGGTGCCGTTGTCGAGCCCGCGGTATCAATGACTGCAGGTACCGATTCGACAATGGCGATATCCATGTCCGTTGCAGTCAGGCCAAGGCGTCCGTCAGTCGCTTCCAGCATGACATTGGAGAGAATTGGGATGGTATTTCGCCGTTCGACTATGCTTTGCACGTGTCCGAGGGACCGAAAGAGCGCGGCGCGTTCGATGGTTAGTTTCATGGCTGTTTTTTTATGCCCTTCGGAATGTTAGCGTAGACGTTCCGGCCCCGTCGCCGCCCGAATGTACCATTGCCGAGCCGAATGGGGCCGTTTATGCAGATAAGACACAACTTATAGCATGAGTCGCCGGAATCTGCGACATATTTAGGGGGCGCAGCAGTAATATTTCCCTAAAATATGTGTGGGAATACTGCGAAATGCAGGCCCGGTAACAATTAAGTCTCGAGCATTCGCCGCAGGAGTTCCACGTCCTCTCCGAAGCCACTGTCCGTCGACTTGAGTTCCTCTACTTTCCGCACCGCATGCATCACCGTTGTATGGTCTCGGCCGCCGAATTTGCGACCGATTTCCGGTAGCGAACGGGCCGTCAACTGCTTCGAGAGGTACATGGCGATTTGGCGCGGTCGTGCCACTGCACGTGCGCGGCGGGAAGAGTACATTTCCGAGAGGCGGATATTGAAATGTTCGGCGACGCGTTTCTGGATCTCTTCGATCGTCACCTTACGATCGTTGGCGCGCAGAATGTCCTGTAAAACATCCTGCGTCGTCTCAAGGGTAATTGGGCGGCCGATTAGGCTGGCGTAAGCGACGATGCGGTTCAGTGCGCCCTCGAGTTCGCGTACGTTGGACGCAATCTTGTGGGCGAGGAACTCCAGAATCTTCTCGGGAATTTCGATGCCGAGATCGTCCGCTTTCGACTGGAGAATACCGTATCGCAATTCGTAGGTGGTCGGGTGAATATCGGCGACCAGCCCCCACCCCAGCCGCGATTTCATGCGCTCTTCCATGCCCTCGAGGTCGTTGGGGGATTTATCCGCCGAAATGACGACCTGCCGGTTCTGATCGACGAGCGCATTGAACGTATGGAAAAACTCTTCCTGCGTGCTGTCTTTGCCCGCGATGAACTGGACGTCGTCGATCATCAAGATATCGACGGACCGAAATTGCTCCTTGAAGGCGACGGTGTCGCGAAAACGGAGTGCACGGATGAATTGGTACATGAACTTTTCGGCGGAGAGATAGACTACATGCTTCTCTGGCCGCGTTTGGCGCAGATGCAGCGCGATCGCGTGCATGAGATGGGTCTTGCCGAGTCCGACGCCGCCATAAAGGAACAAAGGATTGTAGGGTGCGGTTTCCGCTTCTGCGACACGGCGTGCGGCGGCGAACGCGAGCTCGTTCGGCTTGCCGACGATGAAATTTTCGAAAGTGAAACGCGGATCGAGAGGTGCGCCTAAGGTGTCCTGCGCCATCTTCTCGCGAACGGGCGCCGGATGAGATTCTTCTGGTGACGCTCCGCTTGCGGCCGTTGCGCCGCCGGAAACGAAAAGGTAAACGCCCTCAATGGATGTTCCCTCGATGGCCCACAGGTCGTTCAGACGCTCAATATACTGCGACTCGACCCAGTCGCACATAAATCGGGTCGGCACGGAAATCCGCACGCGGCTACCCTCAACACCGACGAGGGTCATCGGCTTTAACCAGCTTCTGTATGCGGCTTCGCCATACTCCGCTCTTAGTCGACCTCTGATTCTCGCCCATTGGGCCGCGAGCTTGTCATCCATTCGGATCGTAACCCCGACTCTATGTCACCGCCAAAAGGCGCGTGACGAATTTGTCACGTAATCGGCCCGCCCTGCATTCGGGCCATAAACCGTCTCCGAAGGAATGCCGGGATACGTCGATCCATCCCGTATCCGATATCCCGAGCCAAATACTATACTACCGCGACCTTTCGGCAAAAAATACTCGGAAAAATAGCTTCGTCTTTAATTGCCGTTCTTCGTCTCGTTCGTATTGCGGTATTCGTGCTGCCAGATCGGTGCGACCGATCCAACCTCCCCCAGTCGATGACTGTTTGGGAGACTGTAACGACGCTTGATCTCACCCGCAACGGGACTGAAAGGAGAACAATGAAAATAAATCGATTGACTCAATTGCGAATCGGTATGGCGCTGTCTTTAACAGTTGAAAACGGCCGCTCGCGATAGCGCGGCGGCCGCATCGGCGTCCGAAAATCTTCAGTTTCCTACATCGCGTTAATGCGGCGTGAGAGACCCGAGAGTTTGCGGCCGGTTGTATTATTGTGCAACGCGCCTTTTTGTGCAGTGCGATGCAGTTCCGGCATCGCGGCCTTGAAGGCGTCCTCGGCGGCAGATTTATCGCCACTTGCGATTGCTTCTTCGACCTTCCGGATATAGCTGCGCACGCGGCTGCGGCGGGCCCTGTTGCGGTCGGACCGGCGCGTGGCTTGGCGGATACGTTTCTTTGCAGATCGGCTGTTTGCCATTTCGAATTCCGTTCGTCACATCTTCATGAACGGCGCGCGTTATAGAGTCACCAGCCGCGTCCGTCAAGCCCGGAACGCAAGGAATTACAACGTTCCGGGCCGGACTTTCGCCTGTTGCCGCACCGCAGCAAAGGGCGTGCGTCTATCTGTGCTTGAATTCGGCCGTGCGTTTCTCGGCGAACGCAGCCATGCCTTCCTTCTGATCCTCGGTCGAAAAGGTCGAATGAAAGACACGCCGTTCGAAACGAACTCCTTCGGCCAAGGTCGTCTCGTAAGCGCGATTGACCGATTCCTTCGCCAGCATGACGACGGGACGTGACAGATTTGCCATCTTCTCGGCTGTCTGTACGGCATCGTCGACAAGCTCATCCACCGGCACGATGCGGCTGACCAGCCCGGAACGCTCCGCCTCTTCCGCATCCATCATGCGGCCGGTCAACACCATCTCCATTGCTTTTGACTTGCCGATGAAACGGGTCAGCCGCTGGGTCCCGCCGGCACCCGGGATGGTTCCGATGAGAATCTCCGGTTGGCCAAACTTCGCGTTGTCAGCAGCAAGAATGAAATCACACATCATGGCGAACTCACATCCACCGCCGAGCGCATATCCCGCCACGGCGGCGACGACCGGCTTACGACACTGGGACAGGCGTTCCCAGTTTACGGTGATGAAGTCTTCCTTGTAGACGTCCATGTAGTTTTTGTCCGCCATCTCCTTGATGTCAGCACCAGCGCAAAACGCCCTTTCTGAACCTGTGACGACAAGTGCGCCAATTGCCACGTCAGCTTCATAGGCATCGACTGCCTCGGCGATCTCTCTCGCCAAATCCGCACAAAGCGCGTTCATCGCCTTCGGCCGGTTGAGGGTGATCAAACCAACCGGCCCGCGAGTCTCGACAAGAATATGTTCGTAAGCCATGTCTGGGCTCCCTTAGGTTAACTCGTTTTGGAGGTTTAGCGTCGATCAGGCGCCAACCGGAACAGGACCCGAAGGTCGCCGTCCTTGCCGGATGTCACGATATGCAATCTTTCATTTTCACGGCGAAATTGATCCGGGCCCGTCTCGGACCATCCGAGCGCCACCAGACTCTCCTGATAGAACGCGACGACGTCGGCACGGGTTACGGCTCCCGTGGCGTGGCTTTCCACCAGTCGGCCGGCGGGCGAATCGAAGACGTGTCCCGTCCCCGCGATTGGCGTGAGGCCCCGCATGAGGGGCAAATCTTCAAAGCCAGGAACAAAATCCTGAGCGCTGGCGGGTGCCGAAAGAACGGCAAGGAGGGAAAATAGGGTTGCAAGTCGGCGCATGGTCGCCGGCACTTTGGTCATCTCTGGTGTGTTCCGCAATAGTAAGTCGAGCGTCCCGATTGCATGAAGCGGCCAATTTTGCCATCGCAGCTCTCGAATGTGCACGGTTCGCCTTCCTGGCCATAGACAAGCCAATTGTGTTGGAAGTATCCAAGCTCGCCGTCGACCTGGACGTAATCACGCAAGGACGAGCCACCGGCGGCGATGGCCGCCTCAAGAACGTTGCGGATTTCCGGGGCCAGCCGCTCGGCGCGGCGGCCCGGAATTGTATGGGCGCTTCGTCGAGGGGAAATGGCGGCCCTAAAGAGTGCTTCACAGACATAAATATTTCCTAGCCCAGCGACGACTTTCTGATCGAGCAGCGCCGCCTTTATCGGTGTCCGACGGCCTTCCAACGCTTCCCCCAGTGTCAATGCATTGAACGCGTTGGATAGCGGCTCAGGCCCCAATTTGCGCAGCATCGGATGCACTGCGAGCGCGCCCGTCTCGATCAGGTCCATGAACCCGAAGCGTCGCGCATCGTTGTAGCGAACCGTTGCGCCGCCTTCCGTGCAGAGCTCGATATGGTCGTGCCGGCCGGCAGGCGGCGGCGTCTCGTCGATGACAGTCATTCGGCCCGACATGCCGAGATGCCCCATCAGTGTCCAGCCGTCGTCGAGATGAAAGAGCATGTACTTCGCCCGTCTCTCAATTCGCTCGACGGTGCGGCCCTCCAGGCGCGCCGCGAAATCCTCAGGGAGCGGAAAGCGCAGATCCTGGCGCCGCTGAATGACGCGGACCAGTCTCTGGCCTTCAAGCTTAGGGCGAAGGCCGCGGCAAATGGTTTCGACTTCGGGTAACTCAGGCATACGGCCGTTCTAGCAAATAGCAACCCGCTAGGCTATCGTCGCGGCAATGGAAAGCCTCGAAAAAGTCGTATTGCCGCCAGAAAAGCGGACCCACTTCGGGTTTCAGGAAGTGGCGTCTGCAAACAAGGCATCCATGGTGCGCGACGTTTTCGACAGCGTGGCCGGGCGTTATGATCTGATGAATGACCTAATGTCCGGCGGGGTGCATCGGCTTTGGAAGGCCAGCCTGATCGATCAGCTCCGCCCGCGCCCGGGCCTGCACCTCCTCGACGTCGCCGGGGGTACAGGAGACATCTCAGCCCGGTTCGTTTCTGCGGGGGGTGACAGAGCGACCGTTTGCGATATCAACGCGAAAATGGTCCGCGTTGGCCGCGACCGTGCGATCGACACCAACCAGGTGGTCGGCATCGACTGGCTGGTGGGGGATGCAGAAGCATTGCCGATGCCGGACAGGTCGGTGGACGCCTATACCATCGCGTTTGGATTACGCAACGTGACCGACATTGATGCCGCGCTTCGTGAAGCGCGGCGGGTGCTAAGACCGGGCGGTGTATTCCTTTGTCTGGAGTTCAGCCACGTCACGGACCCAGTGCTTTCGGAACTTTACGACCGCTTCTCTTTCGGCATCCTGCCCTTGCTCGGTCGGTTCGTGGCGCGCGACCCGGACGCCTATCAGTATCTTGCCGAGAGCATCCGCCGGTTTCCGCCACAGGAAGAGCTGGTCGCCCGGATGGCCGAGGCCGGATTTGAGCAGACTGGTTACAGGAATCTGTCGTGCGGCATCGTTGCAATCCATCAGGGCTGGCGAATTTGACTCCGCATCGGACCGATAGAGGCGACAGGAAATGAGCGCCGGTATTGGCCACGGGTTGCGGTTGATCCGAGTCCTCTGGTCGCTATCGCGTCATGGCGCGTTGTTTCCCCTGCAGAGTTTCGGCGCTCCTCCCTGGGTTGTTTGTATCCTGCGGCTGGCCGAGCGTCGCGCGGAAACCGAGCGTCCCGGCGAACGCCTGGCGACGGCATTACAAACGCTTGGCCCCACATTTGTGAAGCTGGGACAATCGCTGGCGGTCCGTGGGGATTTAATTGGAGAGGACGTCGCCGACGACTTGTCCGCGTTGCAGGATGCGTTGCCGCCTTTTCCGGCAAGCGAGGCCAAGGCAACCCTCGAGCGTGAACTCGACACAGCGGTTGACGCGCTATTTGCCGTGTTTGACGAAACGCCGGCCGCAGCGGCGTCAATAGCGCAGGTCCATTTTGCTAAGCGCCATGATGGTGTTCCGGTCGCGGTCAAAATTCTGCGGCCCGGCATCGAGGATGCGTTCTATCGCGACATCCGGTTTTTTCACTGGATCGCGGGCCTTATCGAACGGTTTTTCCCGGCGGCGCACCGTCTGAAGCCGCGCGATGTTGTCGGAAATTTTGAGGAGACCGTAAAACTCGAGATGGACTTGCGGCTTGAAGCCGCCGCTGCTGGCGAGTTGGCGGAGAATTTTCTCGATGAATCGGGGTTTCGGGTGCCGGCCGTCGATTGGGAACGCACCTCGCGCCGGGTCCTAACGCTGGAGCGGATCGAAGGCATACCGATCGACGAAATTCAAGCACTGGAAGCCGCCGGGATTGCGCCGCGCGCGGTCCTTGAGCAGTCGGCGCGTGTCTTTTTCAACCAGGTATTTCGCGATGGCTTCTTTCACGCCGACATGCACCCTGGCAACATGTTTGTGTGCTCGGACGGCGTCCTCAGTCCGGTAGATTTTGGCATTATGGGGCGCCTCGATCGGGAGACGCGCTATTTTCTCGCGGATATGCTGATCGCCTTTCTCGAGCGAGATTACATGCGGGTCGCCGAGGTTCATTTCGCCGCCGGATATGTACCAAACGATAAATCCCTCGGTGCGTTCGCGCAGGCATGCCGGGCCATCGCGGAGCCGATCCTCGGCAAGCCGCAGAATAAAATCTCCATCGCCAGGCTGCTGGGCCAGTTGTTTCAAGTGACCCGGACTTTTGAGATGGAGATGCAGCCGCAGTTGCTCCTGTTGCAAAAAACCATGCTGGTCGCGGAAGGGGTGGGCCGTAAGCTCGATCCGGAAAGCAATATGTGGTTGTTGGCCGAACCGCTGATCGCCGATTGGATGAGGGAGAATCGGGGCCCGGAAGCGCGGCTTCTTAACCTTGCTGTGGACGCAGCACAACTTGTAGAAAGGGCGCCGCAATATTTAGCGAAGTTCGATACGCTGACCGAGATGATATCTGCCGATGGCATTCGATTGCATCCCGGAACGGTCGAAGCCTTTCGGGGCGCGAGGCGGGGTTCTGGGTGGCGCTGGCTTATCTGGGTCGTGTTCGGCCTGGGTTTGGGAATCACCCTTTCGGCTAACCTATTTTAACGACGAGATATTTTCCCGTATGGCTTGTCCCTCGGGTGCCCGGATATTAAATACAGCTTGAGAATGTATAAATTCTAATATTGAAAAGGGGTAATGCCCCATGTCCGCTGAAAAGCGTGTCCTCTTGATCGTCTCGGGCGGGATCGCCGCCTATAAGAGTTTGGAACTGATACGGCGCCTTCGTGAACATGGCATTGCGGTGCGGTGCGTGTTGACCGAAGGGGGCGCGCAATTCGTCACGCCGCTTTCGCTCTCCGCGCTGTGCGAGGATAAGGTCTATGGCGAAATCTTCTCTCTCACCGATGAGTCCGAGATGGGCCATATTCAATTGTCCCGGAGCGCCGATCTGCTGGTGGTTGCACCGGCCACGGCCGATATCATGGCGCGCATGGCCGCGGGGCTTGCGAACGATCTAGCTACTACCGTTCTGCTAGCGACCGACAAGCCGGTGATGTTCGCGCCCGCCATGAATGTGAGGATGTGGGAGCACGCCGCGACGCAGGCGAATATCGAGACGCTGGAAAACCGCGGATTGATTCGAATCGGGCCGGACGCTGGGAACATGGCGTGCGGTGAATACGGCCTCGGGCGCATGGCCGAACCGATGACGATTGTCGAGGCGATTGAGGCTCATTTCAGCGGCCCCAGCGTGCGACCCATGACAGGCCGGCGTGCGCTTGTGACCAGCGGTCCGACACGGGAGGCGCTCGATCCGGTGCGCTATCTTTCGAATCATTCTTCCGGCAAGCAGGGACATGCGATCGCAGCTGCGCTCGCCGGGCTTGGCGCGGAGACCGCGCTGATTACCGGCCCTGTTGATCTGCCGGACCCCACCGGTGTCCAAGTAGTGCATGTCGAATCTGCGGTGGACATGCTGGCGGCATGCGAGGCCGCGTTGCCGGCGGATGTTGCGGTATGTGCGGCGGCTGTCTCTGATTGGCGTGTTGCGACGGCGGCTACGGAAAAAATGAAGAAGGACGGTCGTGGCTCGCCTGTTTTGGAGCTGACGGAAAATCCCGACATTTTGAAATCGCTCTCCCAAGCAAAGAATCGCCGGCCCGGGCTTGTCGTCGGATTTGCGGCCGAGACGGAGAAGGTTATCGAACACGCGGTCGAGAAGCGCGCTCGCAAAGGATGTGACTGGATACTGGCCAATGACGTTTCGCCTGAGACCGGCACGTTTGGGGGCGATTCGAACCGTATTCATTTTGTCCATGAGGACGGTGTGGAGAATTGGCCGCGTCTTTCGAAACAGGAGGTTGCCGCACGCCTGGCGGAGCGGATAGCCGCCCATCTCGAAGGTGCCCAATGAGCGCGGTCGCCATTGATATAATGCGGTTGCCGCACGGCGTGGACCTTCCATTGCCGCAATACGCAACACCGGATAGTGCGGGTGTCGATCTTCTGGCCGCCGTTTTAGAGGACGTCCCCCTTGCCCCTGG
>DJKK01000202.1:0-314 GCA_002434595.1 Alphaproteobacteria bacterium UBA6544
GCTCTTGTATTCGTCTCAGGACGCAGCACGTCGATCACGTTTGGTCAAACGACTTCGTTCATCATCGGACGGAAGGTGGTCGCCGGAATTTATCGCGCAAGCCGGTCAGGCAATGGATCAAGGCCGTCGGCGCAGTGGCCGCTTATATCGAGCCTGGGTCACCCCGGGAGAACGGCTATTGCGAGAGCTTCAACGCCCGTTTCAGGGACGAACTCTTGAATGGGTAGATATTCTATACTCTAAGAAAAGCCAGGATCGTCATAGAACAATAGCGGAGGTATTACAAAACTAAGCGCCTGCATTCAGCTCTCGGA
>DJKK01000202.1:711-11549 GCA_002434595.1 Alphaproteobacteria bacterium UBA6544
ACAATCGATGGGGGCAGGTCACTGCAAACGTAAACGCGGCGATTTGCGGGAGTTGGAAATTATGACACGCAAAGCTTCTACTGCCGATATTGTCGAACGCCTCGGCGGTGTGAAGGTCGTCGTTGTAGGCGATGTTATGCTCGACCGGTTTGTCGACGGCACCGTTGAACGCATTTCACCGGAAGCGCCAATCCCGGTTTTTTCCGTCACCCATGAAATGGTAATGCTGGGCGCGTCTGGCAACGTGTTGCGTAATCTGGCGGCCCTGGGCGGCGAGATCTTCTTGTCCGCGACAGTCGGTGACGATGCGGCCGGCTCGGAGATTCGTGACCTCGTGATCGAGGAGGGTCAGACGTCAGACGGATTGCACGTCGCCCCGGGTCGCCGCACGGCTATTAAGACGCGGTATATTGCGGGCGGCCAGCAGATGATGCGTGCTGATCGAGAAACGGTTGAAGATGTCACGGATAACATTGCGAATACGATCGCCGATGCCGTCGCGCGCGAAGTCCAGGATGCGGGTGTCCTGCTTCTGTCGGATTACGGCAAGGGCGTGCTGACGGACGCGCTGTTGGCGCGGGTGATCGGCCTTGCAAGCGAAGCCGGACGGCCCGTCGTTGTTGATCCCAAGGGTACCGACTATGCCCGGTATGCCGGGGCAAGCGTTGTGACGCCGAATAGGCAGGAATTGGCGGCGGCGACGGGTATGTCAACGCATGATGATGCTGCCGTCCTGGCGGCATGCCGAAGTTTGATGGAGGCGAGCGGCGTCGGTGCGGTGCTCGCGACTCTCAGTGAACAGGGTATGACGTTGGTCGATGCCGACGCGGTCCATCATTTTCCGGCGCGGGCGCAGGAGGTGTACGACGTGTCTGGTGCAGGAGATACCGTTGCGGCGGCGGTTGCCGCGGCGCTGGCAGCCGGGACAACATTGGGAGAAGCCGCTCAGCTCGCCAATACGGCGGCGGGCGTCGTCGTTGGCAAGGTTGGGACCGCGGTCGCGCGTCCCGAGGAAATTCTCGCTGCTGCGCATGAGGATGAATGGTTCGATGCTGAGGCGAAAGTGCTGCCGGCCGCGGCTGCGATAGAACGGGTCGCCGCGTGGCGCCGACAGGGCCGCCGGATCGGCTTTACCAACGGCTGTTTCGACCTGCTACACCCGGGGCATGTATCGCTGATCGCGCAGGCGCGCCGGAATTGTGACTGCCTGATTGTCGGCCTGAACAGCGATGCCTCAGTGGCTCGCCTCAAGGGCGATGATCGTCCGGTGCAGAACGAAGCCAGCCGCGCCGCGGTTCTCGCGTCGCTTGGCGATGTCGATACTGTTGTGGTTTTTGGTGAAGACACGCCGCTCCAGCTTCTACGCGCGCTCAAGCCGGATGTGTTGGTTAAGGGTGGTGACTATACCGTCGATCAGGTCGTTGGTGCGGAAGACGTCAAGGGATGGGGTGGTGATGTGGTGCTGGCGGACCTACTAGATGGTCACAGTACGACCGCGACGATCCAGCGCCTCGGCAAAAAGTGAACCGATATGCCGACCTACACGCTCTCCGGCCTGACGGTTTTCCTGCTTCTTCTGATTGGCGCGTATGTGGTGCACCAGGCGCGGCGGAGCCGCAAAAGTGAGATGGCCTTCAAATTGCGCAAATGTGAAATCGCCCTTCAGAACGCCGAACACGCGCTCAGCAATACCGTTGACTACTACAAGGGTGAGGTAGCACGGCTCGAACAGCAACTGGCGGGCCGTGAGCCGTCGGCGCGCGGATCGGACGAAAAGTTCCGCCGCGCAAAAGCCGCTTTTGCTAGGCGTTATCATCCGGATCAAATTTCCCGCGACGGCGAAGAAACGCGAATCCGCACAGAAGTTTTCAAAGAGTTCTGGGAAGAACTTCAGCGGATTGAAGCGGGCAATCGTTAACGTGGTTAACCTCTGATCCAATCCGGATCGGTGAATTGCATTAGACGGTTGGCGCTCAGGCGGGCGAACCGCAGGGTGATCGACTTCCGGCGCGCTGCAATAAGCCTGTGCGGCTCCGGTTCGCGGATGATCGAGGCTCCGTAGGCGTCGGCGATCACCAATCCGCATTCCGACGGCAGAATGTCTATGGGGAAATCCGCCCCGACCGCAAAATAAAAACGGTCACAGAACTCCAAATACTCTTGCCACTTCTTGTCTGAGCGGAAATCTGGCACCGAAGATTTGATTTCGATCACCGAAATCGTGCCCTTGTCATCGATGGCAATAATATCCGCCCGACGGCCCGTTTTGAATGAGAACTCCGAAAGGCAACCATTGCCGCGCTCAGCGAAGAAGCGCGAGACCCCACGCGCAATCTGCGCAGCACGGCTGTAGGAAGGTGATGTTCTGCCGGTCGCGTCTTTCATGCAGCCCAAGATATCATTGGAACGGTCGCTAGCGCAGCTTCTCCACTACGCGCGTCAGTTCAGATTCTCTGGCATGGATCTTTTTCGCCCCTTCCAGGTTCACGAAGGTGAATGCTTCGCGACCGCTGCGGTCGAAGACGAACAAGGCTGGAATGCATTCAATCCTGCCAAAGAGTTCCGTGATGGCCGTGTCGACGGAAACCAAGGAGAATTCCGGACAGGTAATCTTTAGAAACCGATTCATTCGTTTCTTCGCGTTGCGCGGATCCCAATCCTCGAACCAGTTGATAGTGACGATGACGAGATCCTTCTCGCCGAATTTGTGCCGCAATTTAATGAGTGATTCAAACTCCCATCGACAGGGCGGACACCAGCTCGCGGGAAAAGTGACATTGATGATCTTGCGATCCCGCTGTATCGATACGTCGCCGCTAATCTCATCGTTGCGTTGGTTCCACGGTCGCCATCCAGTCGCCATCGTCTAAGGCTTGTTTTTCATCCACGGTCTTTTTTATCTTGGCGTATCACGCGAAATGCTTGCCTGCCTCTATAATTCCACGCGTCACCGTTCCGGCACCAAATCCGTGCCGTTTAATCCCCAATCATAGTGGTGATCGAAGATTGTGCTGCGTCCTTTGAGTTTAGATTTTAGGGTCGGTCCGGCATAGCGGCGCAGATGGTCAAGAATGCCTTCATCGGAACCGCCGAAATCGGGCCGGAACCAAGAATAGATGCTCGAGATGATGATATCACCGTCCTCTATGGTGACACCCCGGGGATTGTTGACGAAGTCCCGCGCCGCGGATTCCAGGACGCGGTTCACGGTATCTCCGGTATAGGCGTCCTGGCGCAAGTTGGGACAACCGATTGAAGCGCAATTGACGGCGTAGTGAATCCGGGGGTCTCGCCAGATGGGCCGGAGAATGCGGTGTTCAATGTCGTTTAGGCTGAGGTTCTCGCCCTCGACCGTGACGAGTTTCGCATCCCAGGGACCACCGCCGAAACCGCTGCCCTCGAGTTTAATTTCTCGGATGCTTTTGACCGGGTAGTGGGTGATGACGACCTGGATGGTCAACGCGTTGTATAGGTTGATCCAATAGGCGAACTGCTCCGGACGGCTGTGATCGGAGATTTTCATATCCGCCAATCGGCGCACGTAGCCATGCAATTGCTGGGCATCGGAGGCGGAAAGCCGGCTGTATGCGAAACGATTGACACCATCGGGTCCTAACCGGACGTAAGTCTTCAAGAGGGTGTCCCACTCTGTGTGGTCGACCCGCTTCTGTGATTCGGGATTGTGGCGCTCCCAGCGCGACCACAGTTCTGCGTTGGCTGAGAATAGGGATTCGAACCAGAACGCGCCTGTAAGAAGAAACATGGAAAGGGAACAGAGGAATATGCGTTTCATGATCTCGACATAATATGAGCCGACGCGTTTTGAATCTTTCGGGTTCGGGAGCACCCTGGCGCCGCCCTTGAAGCCGTATCACTCAGTACGATCATGACTCAAGGTGGCTAGCATGGAGGAGGTTATCATGCAGATCTCGTCGGCGAGCGTCGAGGTGTTGAAGATTCCGGTAACGGATGGCTATCAGGCCGCCGGCCGTGCCGTAGATGCTAACTGGCATGTCTTGGTGCGTGTACGAACCACTGACGGAATCGAAGGGGTCGGATATATCGTCCAGCCAAGGGGCGACCTGATGCGGACCATCGCGTCCGGCGCCGCCGAGTTGGCGGAGCATCTGCCGGGGATGGACATCCGCCAGCCTGAGGCAATCTGGTTGGCGCTTGCGGATCGTGCCGCATGGGTCGGGCCCGGTGGATTGCTTCATTGGTCTCTGGCGCCGTTGGACATTGCTGTCTGGGACGCTCTTGGCAAGTTGCTCGGTCAACCGATCTTTAGGTTGCTTGGAGGATACCGCAGCGAAGTGGCGGCATACGCCAGCGACCGTATGTGGTACAGTGTGCCGGTCGACGACCTGCAGGATGTCATTTCGAATTACGCCGCCGCTGGTTATGGCGGGGTCAAGTTACGGCTCAGTCATTCGGCCCCAGCCGCAGAGCAGGCGGAGCGGGTTCGTGCCGCGCGGGATGCCGCCGGTCTCGATGTCAATGTCATGGTCGATGCGACTCTCGGCTGGAGCTATACGCAGGCGGTCGAAATTGGCCGGGCCCTGCAAGAAGCGGGGGCAGGCTGGCTTGAGGATCCCATTGACCACCGTGACTACGTGGGTCTCGCCAAACTTCGAGACATGTTCGATATGCCGGTGACTGGTGGCGAACACTATTACACTGTTGCGGAATTGCGGAACTGTCTGGAGGCGCGCGCCTTGGATGTCGTGATACTGGACCTGGCCCGTGTTGGCGGCATCACGCCGTGGCGCAGGATGGCGGCGCTCGGAGAAGCTTTCAATGTACCGGTGTGCGGCCATGTCGTTCCCGAGGTGCACGTCCATCTGCTGGCTTCCGTTCCCGCCGGCGATATGGTCGAATACATGCCGCGCTCAACGGAAATCCTCCGCAACATGCCGGTGCCGTCGGGCGGGAAGATGGCGCCGCTCGACGCGCCGGGACATGGTTTGGAGTTGGATGAGGGGGCCGTTTCTCGGTTCCGGGTCTAGGAGAGGGACAACGATGCCGATCAAGGATGAGATCGCCGAGTTCGCTGACGACATGTGCGCCTGGCGGCGCGATATACACGCTCATCCGGAAACGGCATTCGAGGAGACCCGTACATCGGACATCGTGGCGGAGAAACTGGAGTCGTTCGGGATCGAAGTGCATCGCGGGCTTGCCAAGACCGGTGTCGTCGGAACGCTCGCCGTCGGCAATTCGAACCGGGCCATTGGTCTCCGCGCCGATCTCGATGCCTTGGATATCCTCGAGGAAAATACCTTCGAACATGTCTCCACGCATCCTGGCAAGATGCATGCATGCGGCCATGACGGGCACACGACAATGTTGCTCGGCGCCGCTAAATATCTTTCCGAAACCCGGCGTTTCAACGGTACGGTGCAGTTCATCTTTCAGCCCGCCGAGGAGAATGAGGCCGGCGGCCGCGTCATGTGCGAGGACGGGCTGTTCGATCTGTTTCCCGTCGAAGCGGTCTATGGCATGCACAATCAACCGGGTCTGCCGCTCGGCAAGTTCGGTGTGCGCGTCGGCCCGTCAATGGCCTCCGCCGACATGTTCGAGATTACGATCAAGGGTAAAGGCTCGCACGCGGCGCATCCACATCAAGGTGCCGACCCTATCGTGACGGGGGCGGAAATCGTCACCGCCCTCCAGCGGATCATCTCGCGCTCCGCCAATCCAATCGAGGCCGCGGTGATAAGCGTGACCCAGTTTCACGCCGGCACTAATACAAATGTAATCCCGGAGACAGCCATCATTAAAGGCACGTGCCGTACATTGAGTGGATCGGTACAGGATATGATCGAAGCCCGAATGGAGGAGGTCGCGACAGGCATCGCCCGTGCGCACGGGTTGACCGCTGAAATTACCTACGACCGCCGTTATCCGGTGCTGGTGAATACCAAAGAAGAAACTCTGAAAGCGATTAAGGCGGCGCAAGCGGTGGCGGGCGCCGATAATGTGTCGACCGACCATCCACCAACCATGGGTTCCGAGGACTTTGCCTGGATGCTGCAGCACAATCCCGGCTGCTATATCCGGGTCGGCAACGGCGAAGGAGAAGACGGCGGCTGCGTCGTCCATAATCCGAATTACGATTTCAACGACGAGGCGTCGGTCTACGGCGCAAGTTACTGGGCCGCATTGGTGGAACAAGAACTGTCTCTTTGATGAGCGTTTGTAGTAGAAAAGACGACCGGCGGTTCGAAGCCGTATCCAATGGAGATCTGGCTGAGGTCCGCAGCTATCCTACGGGAGACAGATTGGCGGATCCGGAGAGGATCTGGGAGCCCGGCCCAAACCAAATGGACGGAAACAGACTAGCGGACGCCGCAAGTATTGGGAGAGCGTCCGGATAGAGGGCGATCTGCCTGACTATAACGCGTTTGGCCCGGAAGATTTTAAACTGCTACTTGGCCATCTCGTGATAATCAAAAATTCGGGCGCTGATTATGTCTCGATTCTTCAACGCGGCCTATTGCGCGGCGTGCATTGTTGTTTTAGCGCCTTCGACCGCCCTCCGCGCGCAACGTTGTAGCGGAAATCCTATTCATTGCGAATCTGGTATTTGCAACGGACCGGGTTCACTACTGCCCACTTGGAGAGAGCGAATAACGTCGCTTTCGCTATTGCAGCGCCGCGCAGGCCTCTTGAATTTTGTCACCGCCGCGCAGCAAGTCTTCTTCCGGCGCTACAAAGCTCGCCCGGAAATAGGGGGAGAGGCCATAAGCATTTCCTTGCACGACCGCGGCGCCGACCGAATCCAGCAGGTACATGGTGAAATCCTCGTCGGTCTCTATCACCTTACCATTGGGCGTCTTCTTGCCGATGTTACCGGCGCAGGAGCAGAAGATATACATCGCTCCCTCTGGCAGATCGCACTTCAGGCCCTGGGCCTTGTTAAGCTTTTCGAACAGCATGTCGCGGCGGTGCTGTAGGTTTGCCGTGCGCTCTCGGACGAATTCCTGGGGCCCGGTCAGAGCCGCGGCCGCCGCCGCTTGACTGACGGCTGATACGCCGGCTGTGCTTTGCGATTGCATCTTCGACATGTTGGCGATGACCTCCTTTGGCCCACCGGCGAACCCGAGCCGCCAACCCGTCATTGAATAGGCCTTCGAGACGCCGTTGCATGTCATCGTGCGGTCGTAGAGAGCGGGTTCGATTTCAGCGAAGGTAAAGAATTCCCGATTATCGTAGATGAGGTGTTCGTATACATCGTCTGTCAGAATCCAGACATGCGGATGTGCGAGAAGCACTTCGGCCAGCCCTTTCATCTCCTCCTTGGAGTAGGTAGCACCCGTCGGATTACTGGGCGAAGAGAACATCAGCCATTTGGTGTTCGGCGTGATCGCTTCCTCCAATTGTTCCGGCCGAATCTTGAATTGATTGTTCTGAACGCAATCGACGATCACCGGCGTGCCGCCAGCGAGTTGCACCATGTCCGGATACGAGGCCCAGTAGGGTGCGGGGACAATGGCCTCGTCACCTTCGGATACCGTCGCCATCAGGCAGTTGAACAGAATCTGCTTCGTGCCAGCCCCGACCGCAATCTGGTCGAGCCCGTAGTCGAGATTATTGTCGCGCTTGAACTTAAGCCGCGCGGCCTCCCGCATCTCAAGCAGGCCATTGATTGGTGTATAGCGGATCTCATTCGCGTCCATGCAGGCGATCGCCGCGGCCTTGGCGTGATCCGGTGTTGGGAAGTCGGGTTCGCCTGCTGTCAGTTTGATGATGTCGTGGCCTTCTGCAACCAGATCGCGGACCCGTGCCGAGGCGATCTGGCTCGGCGACGGTTTGAATCGGCTCATCCGTGGCGCGAATTCCATGGCGTAACCCTCTCATTCAACTTTCGAAAACGCAGCGCTTGTGAATATAGAACTGGAACTGCGTTAGCCAGTGGCGAGGTGCGCACGCAAGTATGGGAAAACACGCATCTCGTTTGCTATGCCATCCGGAGCGATTGACCAACGGAGGAGCGAAAAATGAGCGATTACAGGTTTGCTCGCCGGGCGGAAGTGGTTGGATACTCGGTTTACGATGACCTGCGTGACGCGATCGTCGATTACATTGCAGAAGACGTTGTTAACGCCACCTGCGACAATGTCCTCGTCATAAAAGGTGCGGAATATGCGACGGAACTGGCGCTCCGGGTTTAACTGAGCTTGGTGACCGGGTGATCGTGACAGCGCCGACCTACATGGCGACCCTGCAATGTTTCCACAACCATGGTGCCAAATTGTTGGCGGTACCGTAGAACAACTAGGGTCTCGATATCGACTATCTCGCAGAACGCATGGCAACGCTTGCTGCTAATGGTGAAGCGATGCCGAAACTGCTTTTCGACGTTTCCGGCTTTCATAACCCGACCGGGATCACGATGGCTTAGACACGCTGCAAGCGCCTCGTCGAGCTGGTGATGGCGCATGGCTTTGCTTCGGAGACAACCCTGTGCCGCCGAACAAGTCGCCAGATACCGAAGATGTCGTTATCGCAATCGGAACGGTCTCGGAAACTCTGTCTTCCGGCCTCCGGACTGTCTGGGCCGTCGCGGACGTGGAAATCGTAGGCCGCACGGCAGCGCAAAAAAGCGGATGGCGGCTTGTCGCCACTCACAGAGGATCGTTGTCGATCTCATGTGATCCAACAAGATGAAACATCAAATCGAGGAAGTGTCCAATCAGATGCGCCAGCATCGCGATGCGATGGTAGATGCGCTCTGCATACAGCTATGTGGGTGTCGACGACATCCGTGAAGGCCTCCGCCGATTGGGCAAGGCCTTTCGCGAGGTGATCGGATAGGCGCATGGCTTCCCCATTACCCTGTTCAGGGGACTGTTTAATGCGGCGGGCTGCTTATCGCTGTGCTTGAGCGCTAACATTGGATGACCAATGAGTGGTTACGACCTATAGTTTCTATCCGAACTATTATTTCAGAGGCTGTCCATGACCGCCGAGATCGTTCGTTCCGCCTGCCCGCACGATTGTCCAAGCGCCTGCGCATTGGAAGTCGAACGACTCTCTCCGACGCTCATCGGGCGCATTCGCGGAAATCCCGATTTCCCGTTCACTGCCGGCGTTGTCTGCGAGAAGGTCGGCCGGTATGCCGAACGGGTCCATCACCCGGATCGTCTCTCCCAACCGATGCGGCGGGTGGGTGCGAAGGGCGAAGGCCGGTTCGAGCGGATCAGCTGGGATGAAGCTCTCGACACAATAGCTAACGCCTTCCGCGTGGCATCCGAGACACACGGGCCCGAATCGGTCTGGCCGTATCATTCGGGCGGGACGCTCGGCATCATGCAGCGGTTCGGTATGGAGCGGTTGAGCCGGACCCTTGGGCATTCCGGCATGAAGGGAACGATTTGCGTCACGCCCGCCGTCTCCGGTTGGCAGGCAGGTGTTGGCGTGCAGCGGGGCGTCGACCCGATGGAAATCCAAGAGGCCGACCTGATCGTGGTTTGGGGCGGCAATCCGGTTCACACTAACGTCAACCTGATGAGTCACATCCAGAAGGCACGCAAGTTGCGTGGCGCGAAGCTGGCCGTGGTCGACGTATACCGGACGGCGACGATGGCCTCGGCGGATATTGGCCTCGTCTTGCGGCCCGGAACGGACGGTGCGCTGGCCTGCGCGATTATGAACGTCATGCTGGCCGAGGGATTGACGGATGACGCGTATTTGGCGGAGTACACCGACTTCGACGACGGGGTGCGGGCGCATCTCGCCGAAAGAACGCCGAAATGGGCGGCGGAAATCACCGGGATCGATGCGGCATCCATTGCCGATTTCGCGCGGCTTTATGGAAGCACGGAGAGGGCTTTCCTGCGCTTCGGTGTCGGGTTTACTCGAAGCCGAAACGGCGCTTCGAACATGCACGCGGCTAGCTGCCTGCCGGCGGTAAGTGGTGCGTGGCAACATCGTGGCGGCGGCGCCTATTTCACCAGCCTCGACATCTGGGATCTCGATACGACCCTCGCCCATGCGGGGGACCGGACGGGGACCGTCACGCGTATCCTCGACCAATCCCGCATTGGTGCGATCCTCAACGGCGATCCGGATGCCCTGATGGGAGGGCCTCCGGTCAAGGCGATGCTGATCCAGAACTCGAACACGGCATTGGTGGCATCCGACACGGCTGCGGTGCGGCGCGGTCTTTCGCGCGATGATCTCTTTACCTGCGTGCAGGAACATTTCCTGACCGCGACGGCCCGATACGCAGATATTCTCCTCCCGGCGACAATGTTCTTGGAACACGATGACATCTACATGGGATGGGGACACACGGCGCTCACCGTGGGGCCGCGGGTGCTAGAGCCCTACGGCAAATGCCGCAGCAATGTCGATGTCGTGAACGCACTGGCCAAACGGCTCGGCGCGGACCATCCGAGTTTCAATATGTCCGCCTGGGAGTTGGTCGAAGCGACGCTTGAGGCTTCCGGCAAGGGTGATGCATGGGCGGCCGCGGAGCGCGGCTGGATCGACTGCGCACCATCCTTTGAAGACGCGCATTTTCTGTCGGGATTTTCCCAGCCGGAGGGCCGATTCCGTTTTCGTCCAGATTGGGCCGCCATCGGCCCGCATCACGCGGGCATGCCCGACCTGCCGGATCATTGGGAGGCGCGTGCAGAAACAGGCCCCGAGACCCCGCTGCGCTTGGTGACCCCACCGTCGCGTACCTATCTCAACTCATCATTCACCGAGACGCCCGGATCGCAGCGCCGCGAAGGGCGGCCAACCGCGGTCATACATCCGGAAGATGCGGCGGCCTACTGTGTGGCCGATGGCGGTTGGGTACGGATCGGCAACGCCAAGGGCGACCTACG
>DJKK01000202.1:11880-12625 GCA_002434595.1 Alphaproteobacteria bacterium UBA6544
ATGCGGGCCGACATTTCGGAATCGGCGCTTGCGGGGACCGTGATCGCCGAAGGTGTTTGGCCGGACGACGCTTATGACGGTGGTGTCGGCATCAATCTCCTGATCGATGCCACTCCTGTTGCGCCGGCTGGCGGCTCCGCCTTCCACGACACCGCAATCTGGCTGCGGGGGGAACCTGCGACGTAGGTATTGGATGCCGCAGACTGACGCGCAATGCATCTGCGGCGGATGACGTAATCGAGACAATATCGCATTGCGATCCACACAGAAATTGAAGGAGAAGATCCATGGCCGTTCAGACAAGAACCATCGACTACGCCGACGGCGCCGCCGCGCTTGAGGGCTATTTTGCCTGGGACGATTCGGCCTCTGGCCCGCGCCCGGGCGTGCTGATCGTGCATGCATGGGCAGGCCGCAGCCCGTTCGAAGAAGATGCCGCGCGCAAACTTGCCGGTCTTGGGTACACGGCACTGGCGATGGACGTGTATGGCAAAGGGGTACTGGGCGGTAGTCCGGAAGAGAATACAAAACTCATGGCGCCCTTTCAGGAAGACCGCGCCATGCTACAAAACCGGCTGAAGGTAGGCTTGCAGGTACTCCGTGATCAGGCGGAAGTGAATGCCAGCAAGGTTGCCGCGACCGGCTACTGCTTCGGCGGGCTCTGCGTTCTGGATCTCGCGCGGACGGGGGAGGACTTCCAGGGTGCAGCGAGTTTCCACGGCCTATTCAACAAGCCGGGCAATAC
>DJKK01000308.1 GCA_002434595.1 Alphaproteobacteria bacterium UBA6544
TGTTCAAAGGCGGCGCCATTGACCCGGACGGCTGTAATAAGGTCACGAGTTTCATGGTGCTTTGCGACAGTTTCAATATTCCGTTGGTGCTTCTTGTGGACGTTCCAGGCTTCCTGATCGGTGTCGAGGGTGAGCGCATCGGTGCGCCGGGTCGGATCATGAATTGGATGAATGCACTGCAACTCGTCACGGTGCCAAAATTCTCGATCATTCTGCGGAAGAGTTACGGGCAGGCCTATCTCAATATGGGTGGCGGTCGCAACAGCGATGAAGTCGCTCTCTGGCCATCGGCCGATCTGGGTTTTATGGACCCCCGCGTTGGCGTCAATGTCGTATACGGTATCACGCAGGACGACGATCCCGAAGAGTTCGAACGGCGGGTTGCCGAACTCGATCGGGATTCTGAGCCATGGGAGTTGGCGGAGCTCTATGAGGCGCAGGATGTGATTGATCCCCGCGAGACGCGCCAATATCTGATTGGCATGCTGGATATCTATCGGGGTCGCATGTCCGGCGGAATTGGCGAGCATCTCATGTCGAATTGGCCGACGAGCTACGTCTAAATATAGACCCACATTCGATGGACAGCTCTGAGAGTTCTTGGGGCCGCTGCATTAGTGTCCGTGCGATGTTCGCCCTTGGGGAGCGGAAAGGTTCCGTTGGGGTAGTTGAGATCGCGTAAGATGATGACACTCGGGGTCACGAGGTTTATTTGAAGTTCTTTTCTTAGTTTCCGGGAGGTTCTCCCAGCGCTTTATCTAGTGGGTCGCCGCCGTCGGTGGGTTGGTCACGGTAGTAGTCGGGGTCACGGACGTCACGTGCCGGTTAGGTCGTTAATAAACCAACGGATTTCGTCTAGGTATTGACCGCCGTCAGCGGTTTTCTCAGAAGTCCATCCACGCCGCGTCGCAGTGCGGGGACAGCTTTATTGAGTTATAGAAACCCGGTTAGGATGACTAAATAGACGTCTCGCCGAACGCCGGGAACGCCGTTACTACGTACCCGCTAGAGAAACTCGACGCCGTTCATATTAAGTGCCTGAAAGTTGGTGACGAACAAATCAGGTTGAGTTTCGCAATTTTCCATTATCGTGCAGGCGGTCATTACGTTCGGCGCTGAGTGAACGTCGAGTATGCCGATGTTTTGTAGTGTTCGCGCCAGGCACTGGAGCATAAAACTCACGTCGTGGATAACGAGCGTGTAAACGTCTGCCAAACCATCCTGTCCTACGTCTTATGGTACCCCTTTATCCTCCATTCCGAAAACGTTAACCAATTGGCGGTCAGCGTGCCAAAATATTCCCGGCCGAATTAGCTTGCGAAAGAGAACGTATTCGACGGTTCTTGAGCGAAGGAGCGGTCGCGATTAATGCGCCCGACCATTTCTGCGACGTAGGGTGCTGCAGCGTTTATCTGATCTATCTGAGCGTCGTTGAGCGGAAGACCTGCGGCTGCTACAGCGCGCGCAACCCGGTCGCATGTATCTGCACTGGCTCCCGACGGTTCGTCGGGGGCTGGGCGCGGAGCAGCGGATATCTCAGCGTTCGGATCGAGCTCCGGACGACGTGCGCGCCAGGAAGTCGCGCGCTCGTAAGCGTCTCCTGCCTGCAATACTGCGGCATCGTCAAACGGCTTCCCGACGATCTGCATCGACATCGGCAAACCGGTATCCGTAAATCCGATACAAAGCGCGAGCGCTGGCCCGCCTGTAACGTTGAACGGTGTCGTAATGGCTGCATTTTCCCAAAAAGAAACAGTCCGATGGGCGTCGAAACGAGGCGCGGCATAGGTGCCGGCAGTGACCAGTAGATCGAATCGTTCGTAGATGGGTTGCATCTCCGACAGCATGACCCGGCGTTCTCGTTGTGCCGCGACGTAATCCGCGCCCGTAATGAGGCACGCTGGAGTACAACGGCCCAGGAAATCCGAACCGAAGTCACCGGGCCTGGTTCGAAGGTTGCCTTCGTGCACGTTGTAGAGCTCAGATTCGGCAATCGTTACTTTGACGTCCATATACTCGCGGCAGCTCCGCAGACGTACGTCTTCCAATTCCGCACCTAAGCCGTGCAGCACATCGTAGGCTGCTTCAAGTGCCTGCTTTGTCTCGTCGCTTGCGGGCAATTCGTCCTCATAGAAATGACGAACAATTCCGATTCGTTTGCCTTTCAGATCGCCCCCGAGTGCGGCGGCGAAATCCGGAATGCTGACATTGGCGCTGGCGGGGTCGCGAGGGTCATGGCCCGCGAGCGCCTGCATCATTAATGCTGAATCTTCTACGGTCCAGGTTAAGGGGCCACAGTGGTCGAAGGTGTAGGAATTGGCGATAACGCCTGCTCGACTGACCAATCCATAAGTCGGCTTGAAGCCGGCGGTGCCGCTGAGGCACGCAGGGTTTCGGATTGAACCGCCAGTGTCCGATCCCATCGCGCCTGGGAGGAAACCAGCAGCTACGGCTGCGCCTGAACCGCTCGAAGAACCACCGGTGATGTGATCCGTGTTCCACGGATTGCGGGCGGGTGGCCACGGTAAATCAAATGATGGGCCGCCGTGGGCGAATTCGTGTGTTGACAGTTTCCCGATCAGGACCATTCCGGCATCGAAGAGTTTTGCCGTCGTCGTCGCATCCTGCTCAGGTATATGGTCTTGCATGAC
>DJKK01000041.1 GCA_002434595.1 Alphaproteobacteria bacterium UBA6544
GTATCGCCCATCGCGCGGAACACGACACGGATCGCGCCGGTGTCATCCAGCCCAAAACGGCCGACCGTATAAGTCAATGTGAAGGTCTGGTAGGAGCGGACCTCGAACTTGCCTTTGGGCGAAAAATCTACATGACCGTAGAGTACGGGGTTAGTGCCCGGTTGAACCGGTGTCCATCCCTCACCCACATAGTCGGAATCGGGCAGACTGTACCGATCAGCCTTTTTTCTAATGGTCGGTCCCGTTTCCGGCATGGAATAGCTCCGCTCGCAGAATTCTTAAGATTGGGACATGATAGCGAGCGCGACCGCAATCGCCAGCCGAGTCTTATGAGATTGCGAACTGGACGGTCCCGCTTGTGATAACAAAAAGCAGCCATATGAGTGCCAAGCCGAGGCCAAGCCGCATGGCCTTTCGCTCGTCGTCCGCCTCCCGGTGAGGCAATGCCGCAAGCAAAATCGCGATAATCGGCATCGACGCAATTCCGAAGTGCGCCGAACCACTATGCTGGAGCGCGGCGAATAACGGCACCCAGTCTAAACTCGCGCCGGTCACAGCGGCGCTTGTCATAAACAATGCATTGGAGGTGACGCCACTGCCGGTGACATAGGAACCGATGCCCCCAAGCGTTGCTACCGAGGCGATCGCTGCATAAGCACCCAACTCGGACAACATGTCTGCAAGAGCAATGATCGCCCCAGTTTCGACCAGCAGCCGGGCGGTCAACAGAAAGAACAATATCCCGGCGAGCGCGCGCCACGAGCGTGTGGTTGTATTGCCGAGAAGCGTACTTTCCAATTCCTGATGCTTGGCGATTCGCCGCCAGGATATACAGAGCAGCGTCGCCGTCGCCAAAGCGATGGCCGGAGACCCCAGCACATAAAAGGAAACCCGAGCGGTCTCGATCGCCGGTGCAATGCCTATGGCAGTTATGTGCGGCACCGCGAGCTTCTGCACGACAACCGCGGCGATTAGCAGTCCGTAGGGGCGTGATTCCGGGGCGGTGAGCGCTCGCAAGAAGTGCCCTCGTGACGGTGAGAATAGGAGCGAATACAAGACCACGGCGATACCGCCACCGACGCCCGCCGCCTCAACCCCAATCCAAGAAGATGTCAGGGCAATCCCCAGGATCAAAGCGATTCCCGCACCCACCGCATATAAGACGTCTTTCAGGTCGGAGGGTGGAACCGCCAGCAAACAGAATATCGGCAGCACAAACGCAATCGGTCCACTCGTCTTGAGGATTTCCGCGGCGAGAGTTTGCTGAGGTAATCCGGCGATTTCAGCCCCCAACAAGGCCGCGATGGACAAAGCACCCCAGGACATGAGGCTCATCCCGACCAGGGCGAGGAAGAACGCCCTGCCTCGGCTCGTAATGCGCAGCAACAATGGCACCGTCACCAGCATCGAGACGCCATAACCAGTAAGCGACTCCAGCAACACGCCGATGCCGACGGCTATCAGAATTGCCGCCCGGGGAGGTGCCAGGCTCAACGTTTCGATGGCATCTCCGAGAGCGACCAGGCTACCACACCGGCTTATGGTCTCGACGAACAGAAGTCCCAGAAAGATCACCACCCCCACCAGCAACTCGAGGATCAGTGCATCCAATATTGCGCGGTTGAGTTGTTCGATTTGAACAGGCGAGAAAACGCCGGAAGCCCAGATCACGAGTGCACAGACGAAGGCCAGGATAGCCGACGTCAGACCGCTCCACCGCATTACTATTACGGCAACGGCCACAACCGCGCAGGGGACTAGAGAAAGCAATGCGATCATACAAAATTCTCTAACGTCACAGAATTATCAATCGGCAAGCGCAAGGGCGCTTCAGACAAGACTTTCAGCGCTCGAGTCCGCAAGGCATTCTCCCGTCCCGCTGCTCGCTAGCGAATTAAATAAGTACCGACCATATTCTTCCGCGCACGCTCATACGCCAAGAATGCGATCGCAAGGTCGCTGATTGCCAATCCACGAAAGACGAACGCAATACACTCTCGGTCGTTCCGTTGCCCAGCGGCTCTGACAAGTCGATGCCGGTGATTACGACACCGCAAGCGCCCAAGAGCGGCGTGAGGTCTATCTTCTGCGTTATGAGCTAGAGTTTCTCGACCGCGCCATACGGTTCCACATTGCGGCCACCATAACGCCGCACCCGGATATTCGCCTGCTCGCCGTGGCCCGCAAACCCTTCAAGGGCGCACAGACGCGAACAATATTCACCAACAATAGTCGAAGCCTCGTCGGTCAGCACTTTCTGATAGGTACAGGTCTTCATAAATTTACCGACCCAGAGACCACCCGTGTATCGCGCGGCCCGTTTCGTTGGGAGCGTATGATTTGTCCCGATAGTTTTGTCACCGTACGAGACGTTGGTCCTGGACCCCAGAAACAAAGCGCCGTAGTTTGTCATGTTTTTGCAGAAATAGTCCGGATCTTCGGTCATTACCTGGACATGCTCATAAGCGATCCGATCGGCCTCTTCGACCATCTCGTCCAACGTCTCGCAGACGATCACCGAACCGTATTCCTTCCAGGATTCGCGGGCGATATCCGCCGTCGGCAAGACATTCAGCTGGCGCTCGACCTCGACCATCGTTTCTTCCGCGAGTTTGCGGGAATTCGTGAGTAGCGCCGCCGGTGATGTCGGCCCATGTTCCGCCTGCCCAAGAAGATCGACAGCGCATAGTTCCGCATCGACACTTTCGTCCGCGATGATCAGGGTCTCCGTCGGTCCAGCGAAAAGATCTATCCCGACCCGGCCGAACAACTGCCGCTTGGCTTCCGCGACAAACATGTTGCCGGGGCCAACAAGCATATCGACCCCCGCTATGGATTCCGTCCCAAGCGCCATTGCACCGACGGCCTGCACTCCACCAAGCACGAGGATTTCATCCGCGCCGCCCATATGCATGGCCGCGACAATCGCGGGATGGGGCTCACCGTCCTGCGGCGGTGCGGAAGCCAGGATCCGTTTGACCCCCGCGACTGACGCGGTGAGCACGCTCATATGGGCAGAGGCGACCATCGGATACTTGCCGCCGGGCACATAACATCCGACGGAATTCACAGGGATATTGCGGTGGCCCAAAATTACGCCCGGCATTGTTTCAACTTCAAGATCCTGCAGGCATTCCTTTTGTTTCTCCGCGAAATTCCGGATTTGAGCCTGCGCAAACTGAATATCCTCGATATCAGTCTGCGCAACCTTTCCCATGGCCGTGCAAATCTCGTCCTCACTCAGGCGAAATCGCTCAGGTGCGTATCCGTCGAATTTCTCCGACATTTCGCGAACGGCGGTGTCACCTCGTTTCTCGATATCCGCCAGAATATCCTCGACGATTCCCCGAACTTTGGCGTCCGCCTCGGCGACGTCGGCATCGCTCTTCCCTTGTTTCAAATAGGTAATCATCGAACTCTCCGTTGATAACGCGACTTATTGCACCGTTTGTAGGTTTTCGATGGCCTACCCGGCAAGGTCTGTCGCAATTCTGTTACTTTCCGTCACGATGCTCGGTCCGTAAGCTCAGCCGATATGAAGTATTCGATACGAAATAGCGGCCTGATCATCCTAGGTCTGGCAATTGCCACTGCAATACTCGGTTATTTGTGGCTGCAAACGTCTCTGCCTCAAACTACCGGCTCAAAAATCGTGCGCGGTCTTACCGCTCCGGCCGAGATCATACGAGATGAAAATGGCGTCCCCCACATATTCGCCAATACCGAAGGTGACGCTGCCTTCGCTCTTGGCTTCGCACATGCGCAGGACAGACTATGGCAAATGGAGTTCATGCGTCGCGTGGGCGCGGGACGTCTATCCGAGGTAATCGGCCGAGAAATGCTCGAAACCGATAAGTTCTTGAGGGCCCTCGGTCTCTACCGCATCGCCGAGCGACAAGCCGAGCGGCTTGCACCCGGCCCCAAACAGTTGGTGCATGCCTACGCTTCAGGTGTGAATGCATTTCTGGAAACACACACCGGTGCCTGGCCGCCAGAGTTCGTTCTCCTAAACTTTACACCGGCCACGTGGCGAGCTGCAGATTCTCTGGTCTGGGCCAAATTGATGGCCTTCCAGCTATCAGTCGGATGGCGCGGCGAACTCCTCCGGGCGGCACTTTTAGAAAAGGTTGGCGCTGACCGTCTTCGGCAGCTGTTTCCCGTAGTCCCTTTGAAGGATATGGAAAAACTCACGCAAACCGAGGTCACGCTGATGCAGAGCCTTGCTGCAGCCCTCCCAACCCAACTTGAAACAGACAGCGCTTCGAACGCTTGGATCCTCGACGGCTCTCATTCGAAGACAGGCAAACCGATCCTAGCAAACGACCCGCATCTTGGATTTTCGGCGCCTGGCCTATGGTATCTTGCAAGGATTTCCGTCGGAGAACGCACTTGGGCAGGCGCGACGGTACCGGGGGTGCCGTTATTTGTGCTGGGGCAGAATGACGACATTGCCTGGGGTATGACGACGACAGGAGGTGACACTTCCGATATCTTCATCGAAGTAGTCGATCCATCCGATCCGGGTCGATATTTGGCACCCAGCGGCCCAAAACTATTTCGCACAAGAGAGGAAACGATCCACGTCGAGGACGAAGACCCCGTCACCATAACCATCCGTAAGAGCCGTCACGGACCCGTTATGTCCGATATCATCCCTCGACTGAAGTCGCTCGGTGGTTCGAATAAGGTAGTTGTGCTCGCGTCGACTGCACTCGACCCAAAAGACGACACCGTTACGGCACTCTATCAGATCAATAAGGCGCGGAGCGTTGCTGAGTTCAAAGCCGCACTGCCCGCATTCGGCGCGCCAATGCAGAACCTTTTCGTGGCCGACGGAGAGGGAAACATCGGCTTCTCCACGAGTGGACGCATGCCGGTCCGTAAACCGGGTCAAGGTCACCTCCCATCTCTCGGCGTACACGGGCGCGGAGACTGGAGCGGCTATGTTGATCCGTCACGCTGGCCTCAATCTTGGAACCCCCCTGATGGAATGATTGCAAACGCCAATAACCGTCTCGCCGGCAAACATGCTCATTCGTATGCGTGGTACTGGCCTGAATCGCATCGGATCAAACGAATTTACGAAGTGCTGCGCGGGGATACGCCACGTGACGTCGACGCTCATATCGAACTTCAGATGGATAGCACATCTGTCGCCGCCCGGTCGCTGATACCTCTGTTGATCGCGATCAAACCGGCCGACAGGCTTTCCGGCAAGGCACTCAACCTCATGCGCGATTGGGACTATGGAATGGACCGAGACCGACCGGAGCCGCTTATTTACGCTGCTTGGATACGCCATCTAATGAAGACGCTGGTCGCAGACGAACTCGACGACGCCTTTACCGCGTTCAGCCGGCCGCGGCCCTATTTCATTGAACGCGTGCTCCGCGAAGACCAGACTTGGTGCGATGTCGCAAAGACCGATGAAACGGAGGATTGCGCGAGCAGAGTAGCAGCCGCACTTGCATACGCGGTGGACGAACTGGGAAGAAAATACGGCGATGAGCCCACGGCCTGGCGTTGGGGCGACGCGCACACTGCGGTCTTTACACACCGCATATTCCGGCACATTCCATTAATTTCCGGCTGGGCGGAAGGGCGAATCGCGACCAGCGGGGGCGATCATACGATTAATCGCGGTCAGACCCGCGGCAGCGGCAAGTTTCCCTACCAACATACGCACGGCTCGGGATACCGCGCTGTCTACGACCTCGCCCACCCGGACAACAGCCGGTTCAGCGTCGCGACAGGGCAATCCGGAAATCCGTTTTCCAAACGATACATGGCGGAAATGCCGGCGTGGCGTGACGGACGCTATTTGCGCATTGCAGGATCGCGGAAGGCGTTGAAAGATCGAAAAGGTGACCACCTTCTGCTGACACCGACGACCGAGGAAAAGAGCGAGCGCCAGCAATGAAAGTTACCCCGGAGAGTATCAAAGCCGCTGCCGAAATCATCGCGGGCGAAGTTGTCCGCACGCC
>DJKK01000297.1 GCA_002434595.1 Alphaproteobacteria bacterium UBA6544
CTCGGTGAGATCTTCACTACGCTGCAACTATCTCCTGACCCGCAAGCCAGTGACCGGTGTGGCTCCTGCCGCAATTGCTTGGATATTTGTCCCACGAACGCATTCCCGGGCCCCTACCGTCTCGACGCCCGCAGATGTATTTCCTACCTCACTATCGAACATAAGGGACATATTGCGCCGGAGTTCCGCGCCGCCATGGGAACGCGAATCTACGGGTGCGATGACTGCCTTTCGGTCTGCCCGTGGAACAAATTCGCTCGCATATCGCACGAGAATGACCTGGTCGCCCGCGAAGACTTAACTTCGCCGAAGATCTCAGAGTTGTTGCAGCTCGAAGATGCAGCATTTCGTGCACATTTCCGCAAATCGCCCATCAAGCGAACCGGCCGCGACCGCTTCATTCGAAACGTCCTAATTGCCGCCGGAAATACGGGAGCAAGCACGCTTGCCGGTCCGGTTGAAAATCTCCTCAACGATCCCTCGCCGCTCGTCCGCGCAATGGCGGTTTGGGCTGTTCAACAGCTTGTTGGCGAGGATCGATTTAACGAGCTCCGGCAATTGTACGAAGCTGAAGAGAGTGACGCGGATGTCCGACGCGAATGGAGCGGCACATCGTCCAATACTGAAGCGGAGTTTAGACGAAACGCTTGAGCGCCATTACCGCATTCAATCCGCCGAAGGCGAATGAATTAGAGATCGCCGCATCGATCTGCATTTCTCGAGGATCGTTCGGAACGTAATCCAGATCACAGTGGGGATCCGGCTCTACATAATTTGCCGTAGGTGGAATTATATTGTCGCGCATCCCAAGGACGACTGCCGCCATTTCGAGTGCACCTGCAGCGCCGAGTGCGTGTCCCACCATCGACTTGGTTGATGATACTGCCAATGAGCCCGCGTGGTGGCCAAATACCTGCTTCAAAGCCCTTGTTTCCGTCACGTCGTTCGCCGCGGTCCCGGTACCGTGCGCATTTACGTAGGTAATGTCCTCCGGGTTCATACCGCCATCCTTCAATGCGCCGGCAATCGCCCGCGCCGCGCCTCCAGCGTCCGGTAGTGTTATGTCCATTGCGTCGGAACTCAGTCCATGCCCGACGACTTCCGCATAGATTTGTGCCCCTCTCGCTTTCGCCTTCTCAAGCATCTCGAATACGAAAACGGCAGAGCCCTCACCGAGTACCATGCCCGTCCGGCCCTTTGAAAACGGACGGCATGTATCATTCGCCATGACCCGAAGCGCTTCCCAACCCTTCATCGTGCCAACGGTGATTGTCGCTTCTGCTCCACCTGTGACGGCTGCATCAACCATCCCGCTGCGCACCATGAGAAATGCTTGGCCCATGGCATGATTCGCCGATGAACACGCGCTCGCAATGGAGTAGGCCGGCCCCTTAATTCCGTGCTCCATAGTGATATGGCTTGTCGCCGCGTTAATCATCAGTCGTGGAACCGTGAAGGGGTGCACCCGTGATTTTTTTTCGGCGTATATTGTCCAGTAACTATCGTCGAGAGTGGTCTGTCCGCCTACGCCCGAGCCGATGACCGATGCTGCCCGCTCACCGGCCTCGCCCTCGAATGAAATACCCGAATCAGAAATGGCCTCACGCGCCGCGATTAACCCAAACTGAGAGAATCGGTCGAGCATGCCCAGCTGACGCTTTTCGAAATATTCCTGCGGCTCAAAGCCGGCTACTTCCGCACCGATCTTTACGGTCAATGTGTCGGTGGGGATTGTTGTAATCTCTCCGATCGACGAACGACCGTTGCTAATTTTTCCCCAGAAATCTGCAGCATTGTGGCCCGCCGCGGAGATAACCCCGAGGCCCGTGATAACTACTCTGTTCATACGATTTCTCTAAAAATGAGTGGGCCGGTTTGCTGCGTGGGCTCGATCTCTACGCCGCGCCGCCGCTTTCAGCTATCAATGCTTCGACAGCCTTCACGACGTCACTGACAGTGTCGAATTCGAGTTCCTGATCATTTGCGTTGAAAGGTACGTGGATATCGAATTTTTCCTCAACCGCAAAGATAATCTCAACGACATCGAGAGACTCGATCTCAAGTTCTTGCAAACTAGCAGTGCCGACAATTTTATCTCGCGCGACCGCCGCTTTCTCGGCGATGATCTCAAAGATGTCGCTTTCAACGCTAGCCATTTTTATTCCCCGCACGGCCGTACTTTTTAGTTCTCTACGTGAGAACTCACGACCGAATCGATGTTTCGTTAGCCCTTTTTGTCTGGCGTTTCAATACCGCGAAACTTCTTTTTCAACTTCATGATGTCATTGAACATGGTTTCAAGACGCCGAAGCATCAAAACCTGGTTCACAAACTCTTTCTTCTTAATTGCCGGCAAACCGAGATAGACTTCGCGTTCCGCAAGATTGGAGGCCACGCCCGAACCTCCGCCGACAACGACATCACTTCCTATTTTTAGGTGGTCCGCCACGCCGACCTGTCCTGCGAGCACCACACGGTCACCGATCACACAACTACCCGCGATACCAACTTGTCCGCAAATCATGCAGTTTTCGCCAATAACGACATTATGTCCCACCATCACCAGATCATCGAGCTTCGTACCGCGGCCGATGCGTGTGGCGCTTATTGTCCCTCGATCGATGGAGGTACAGGCGCCAATTTCTGTATCGCTTCCCAAAATCACGGTCCCGATCGAATTGATGCGGACAATCTCGACATTCAATGCTTCAACGCGGCCGGTCGCCTTCGCAGTTTCGACTGAGCCTGCTTCGGGCGTAACAAAGCTGAACCCGTCGGCACCGATACTTGCATTCTGATGGACGATGACGCGATCGCCGAGGATAACGCGTTCGCCGATGCGTGCACCGGGGTGAATAAGGCAATCCTCCCCAAGAACAGCGCCCGCGCCAACGGTTGACTGCGGCATGATAATCGTCCCGCGGCCGAGCTTCGCGCCCGGGCCCACATAAGAAAGAGCCCCGACGCTGACGTCATCCGCGATGATCTCCGCGTCCGGAGCCACCACAGCGTTCGGATGTATGCCCCGCTCTGAATGAACCGGTTTTTCGAACACGCGTGTAATTCCGGCCATCGCAAAGCGGGACCTGCCAACCGTTACATAACCGGCAACCGCGCCTTCGGGAACGCTTGCGCCTTCAGCTACAATCGCACTAAGAGCCGGTGTATCCGAAAGTTTAGCGAGCAGTTCCGCGTCCATAGCAAGCGCCAGATCGCGGTCCGATTCCGCGTCTGCTGGATGCACGGCACGATCGACTTCCAATGTCGCATCGCCGAAGACGCTTCCGCCTAATGCTTCCGCAATTTGTTCTAATTTCATGTTATTGCGTTACCGCAGTCACCGCGAGACCAGTTGCGTATAACACGTCAAACCGTACGTTGCGAGTTGGGAAACGCCCGCCTCAGTCGATAAAAGCGTCGATGTCGGACTGGAACAAGTCTTCGCCTTCGAGTGCTGGCCAATTTAGTAGCGCATCTCTCTCAATAAGCGGCTGATCGTTATCCTTTACGGAAGGTCGATAAAGGCATCCGCAACCCAAATACCAATCATCGAGTGGATGCACTCTCCGATGCACCTGAGTGTCTTGACGACATTATTGCACCGCTGGCCCGTACTATCCTGGAAGCTGCATGCCTCCATGATTTTAACTAATTCCTGATTCACTTTCCTCTGTCAGGGTAAAGAGGCGCTCATCCGTCGGGTGACGCACAAAAATATCAAAAAGTAATTCAACGATATGTTCGGTCGATCGTAAGTTATATTCGGTCGCCGACTGGGTCGCGACCACAATCGCATTCAATTCCGACTTCGTGCGTCCGATGGAACGAAGCATCTGCACAATCTCGATCCGAACGTCGGCTTCTTCCTCTTCGCCAATCTCATACTTTTCGCCGGATTGGCAGGTTTCGGCCCCGATCCCGTCTTTCTTCAGATCGGCAATTTCAACGCGTAAGTCTTCGAGCGTCTCTGAGATTTCAATTTTTCCGATCGATACCCCTCAATCGCTAACGGTACTGGTTGCGAATCTTGCGGACATCGAAAACGTCCGCCGCTTACCAGTCCGCTGTAAAAACCATTTTACCCGCTTAGGACATGCGCTTACTTCCTGAGACCATGGTGACAAAGACAATGCAATCGCAGCGTCGATTAAAAAAATAACATCGCAAACATTTACATTTAATGAACCTTGGTCGACGCATCAAAAAATACGGTCTCTTAGGTTTTTTTGTACGCCACTAGAGAAAGACGCTACCACCGTCGACCATAATCGTCTGGCCAGTAACGAACTTACTAGCATCACCCGCCAAATACACCACGGTACCCGCTAAGTCTTCCGTTTCGAGATTCCGTTGCAGGGTTTGACCGCTAGCGATGACATCTTTGGCTTTATCCAATTTCGGTCCAAAAAATTCCTCCGTCCCTTCCGTCATGACGGCGGACGGCGCAATGGCATTGACCCGAATCCAGTCGCTGCCTAGCTCGCGGGCGAGGCTACGTGTCATTCCGATCACCGCTGCTTTAGAAACCGCATAGTGAAGGGCAAAAGGCAGTCCATAGACTGCGGCTAGGGAAGAAATGTTTACTATGCTACCGCCGCCCGCTGTCCGCATGGCTCCAACAACCGCCTTGCAACAATGCCACATGCCCGTGACATTAACGCTCATGCAGCGATTCCATTCCTCTGGATCAAGGGAATCAAAGCGCCCACCTTTCAGGCCACCGTAGAGAGCCGCGTTGTTAATCAAAACGTCAACGCGCCCGAAGGCATCCTCGGCAGCTTTCGCCGCCGCGTCGCAGGACGCCATATCAGTGACATCAAGCGATACTGCAATGCCAGTGCCTCCGGCCCCTTGCACCGCTGAAATAGTCTCCTCGCAACCCCTGACGTCACCGGCGATGATCGAAGCTCCTTCCGCGGCCATTCTAATTGCGTATTCTCGCCCTAGGCCGCGCGCCGCGCCTGTTACAATCGCTACTTTGCCTTCAAGATGTCCCGCCATTCGTCCTGCCTCTCCTGTCAAAGCTCAGAAAGTAATCGCCAAAATTATCCTTGCCATTGCTGGAACCCGCAGGCTCTATCCGTCCTCGACGCCGTAGTCACGCATCACATTCGGGTCAGGTTCGCGTCCCAAGCCAGGTCCGTCTGGAACCACAAACGCCCCATCGACAGTATCGATCAGATCGCCATAGAGGCTGGCCTCGAGAATGCAATAGAAGCGCTCGAGGAAACCTTCGACCGGCTGCGCGGCGGCGAATTGTACTGTCGCGAGAAAACCAGGCCCGAAATATGGAGAATGGGGCATTAGAGCGACCGCCGCGGTTTCGGCTAGTGCCGCAATCTTACGCATCTCGGTGATGCCACCAACCTTTATAACGCTCGGTTGCGCATATTGTACCGCACCTGCGTCGAACATCTTCTTAAACTCAAAAGAGGTGCAGGCATTTTCCCCAGCCGCAATCGGAATCCCGCTGCGATGGCCTAGCTCGGCCAATGCGTCGAAGTCCTCTGGCGGAAAGATCGGTTCCTCCAGCCAGTGTAAATCATATTCCAGCAATCGAAGGGCCATCTGCCGCGCTTCTTCCGGGGTCCATGGACAGTTCGTATCCACCATCAGCGGTATCCCCTCTCCCGCCGCAAACCGCGATGCAGCAATTTCGGGCACCTCCGTCTCATGGATTTTGATGGCCTCATATCCTTCCTGCCGCGCCTTCGTCACGTTCTCCGCAACAAGGTCTAGATCCCGATACTTCAATAGGCTGGCATATCCCGTGACACGCTGCCGAGCCATACCGCCGAGCAACTGATGCAGTGGCGCGTTCGCGCGTTTCGCAGCGATATCCCAAAGCGCAATATCAAGACCAGAAAGTGCAAATATCGTGATCCCGTAGCGGCCAAATAGGTGCAGTTTTTGCTGCATGTCGCGTGATATACCGGCGATATCACTGGAATCCATGCCGACAACTACGGGAGCAATCATCCGTTCAACGGCAGCCTTGACCGCAGGACGACAGTTATAACTAAACGCTTCTCCCCAGCCTGTTAGGCCATCCTCCGTGTCGACCTTAACCATAAGGATCGAAAGTTTGTTCCAGGATTGACCACCCCAACCGGCCTTTGGACCGCCGTGCTCGTATGGGATCTCTAGACTAACTGTCGAGACGGCGGAAATTTTCGTCACACTACTTACCTCCTGCCGATTATTGTCTTGATCGTTGCTGAATATCGCGAATGAACTGTTGTGTATACCGCCGCTGCGCTTTGTCATGCGGCTCCTGTTCTCGGTTGTCCGAAGTCTCCGTCGCAAGCCCACCACGCGGCTGGAATTGTAATAGTTATTTAAGCGACACTGAAAAATACCTTTCCATCGGTTTGCCTCTTCGCCGAATTGCATCCCGAGATGACTGAACGTGGAACTGTATTACGGTCGCGGGGTCTATTCTGAGCCTGGGTGCTCTGCGACATCAGTATAAACAACACTACGCTGATGAGGAGATGCAGCCTCGTCCTTTAACCAGACAGATGCAGCGCCGCATCCTCGATGTGCTGTTTAAATGCCGGTCTTTGTTTAATTGCATCGTACCAACGCGCCAGGTTCGGCATTGGCGGCGATTCGAGATTGAAGAGAAACCAGCGGTGAACGCGCATACCAACCGGGATATCTCCCATCGAAAATGCGTCTCCGGCCACATACGCTGTCTTCGATAGTTGCTCTTCGAGCATTCCCAATGGTCTAAGCAACGAAACGCGAGCTTCCTCGACCGCGGCTGGATCGCGTTCATCCGGTGGAAGCCTAACTAAATTCATTACGAGGATATGCTGTTCTGGCAGGAACTTCGTTTGCTCCCAATCCATCCAACGGCTGGCCGCCGCAAAGGTCTGGACGTCACTCCCGTACATCTTATCGGGCGCGTACTTCATCGCCAAATAACGAACAATCACATTTGATTCCCACAAGATAAATCCGTCATCGTCGATTGTCGGAACGGTGCCATTGGGATTCATGTCCCGATATTCAGGCGTGTCGACAATGCCGAAGGCAGCGCCGCCTTTAGAGACATGACCATCCGGCCCCATTGTCCCGCTGGCGAGCGTTAACTCGTAATTGACGCCCGCCTCTTCAAGCCCCCAAAGCGCTTTTTGGGTGCAGGCAGATGTTGGTCGACCCCATATTTTCAGCATTCGTTCACTCCAGCCGGCATAGCACAACAGATACGCAATTCTTTTGCCGTTCTGGAGCACGCGAGACATGGACGATTAGTCTGGCGCAAATCAAATACCAAATACGGCATACTCCTAGGTTACCGCATCGTTCGGTGCATTTAAATGAGGCTCTAATCCACACCTGCTCACCCGAACACGCCCCCTTACGTCCCTGATCAATCTCTTTTAAGCGTGATCTTTGTTTGGCGGAACGCCGCATTTTCGGGAATATTTGCGGGTGAATTGGGCTGGCAATTTCAAGAAGTCGGTTTGTTATTACGGACGAGAATGGTCAGCGTATTCAGAGGAAAAAACCCGACAACTATTTCCGTGCTTTAAAACGACAAGCTGGAATACGAGAAGAGATAACTATTCACGTCCTACGGCATACCGTTGCCACAATGAGTTTGAAGGATGGTGCTGAAATGTACGAGGTTTCACAGAAGCTTGGGCACAAAAGCATTAAAACAACTGAAGATCATTATGCTCATCACGATCCACGATATCAGACCAAGTCAAAGGCGACCGCTGACCGTCTGATGGGACTCGGTTTTAGCTAAAATTGCTGGCGAAATTAACTAACTCTTTGGCGAAATACACTTTATAGGCTTTCTAAAAAACTTCGTAAGGCCATGGAAAAATGGGGTGGCTGATGGGAATTGAACCCACGACCCCCAGATCCACAATCTGGTGCTCTAACCGACTGAGCTACAGCCACCACAGGCTCAAGTCGCCTCTTTAGTCCGGGTGGCGCGTGTCGTCAAGCATTGGCGGGGCTATTCAGCCGCTTCCGTTCGCTTGGATCCGTGACCCGCAAAGAACCGCTGGCAGGCGGCATCATGGAAGATCCGTGCATCCTCATCGAGGTCTGTAACGGGACGCTGTTCGGGGTCAAAATGACCAAACACATCTTGCCCCCGCACCAACCCGGCAGACACTCGTCCATCACCTTGAAACCTGACGCGCGTAGGGATGTAGCTGACACCGATGCCAATGCGCCGGTCGGCCGACAGGTTAGGACCGGAGCTATGCACAACGTATGTGTGATGAAAGCTCACGGAGCCGGTCGGCACTACGATATCAATCGCTTTCGTCTCATCGATTTCTAACGCTATCTTCTGTCCGTTCGACAGCAAATTTCCTTCGGTCGGCCCTTTGTCGTGTTCTCGCTGTCCGGAAAGATGGCTACCGGGCATCATACGCATGCAACCGCTCTCCGGCGTCACGTCGCTGAGTGCAATCCAGGCGGTGACGTGTTCCGCCGGGATCAGGTTGAAATAGGTGCCGTCCTGATGCCAACTCACGAAGGAACCGTCGCCGGGTTCCTTAATCCAACAGGTTAGATGATAGACAAGTATATCCGGCCCTATGATGCTCTCTACCGCATCGAGCAGCGCGGAGTGACGCACTAGATTGTCCATCCAAGTGTACAGGAGATGCGTCTTGGCACGAAATTGCCCGGGAACGCGTGAAAGTGGTCCGCCGAGGTCCGCTTCCGCCGCTTCCAGCTTTCCGCGATAGTGTGCGGCTTCCTCAGGGGTCAGGAGCGCGACCGGGCCTACCTGCCCAGTCGCTCGGTAGTGCGCAACATGTTCTTCGCTGAGAGAGCCAACCATCGTCGATCTCCCGTT
>DJKK01000027.1 GCA_002434595.1 Alphaproteobacteria bacterium UBA6544
CGATTGAACAAACCTTGGGGATGATCATTTTTGCACCAAAACTCTTAATCAGCGATCACCGTGGCACCGCCTTCGCGCCACCAATCGATATACTCGGTCATGCGCGCGAGTGGGCGCGTCATATCGATGACGATCGCATCACGGTGCAGTTCATCGTTAGTTCTCACCGGCATCGACCGGTATCTCTGTGATTTTGCCGCCAGAAAGCAGGAAGAATGCGTCCTGCGGTTCTCCGAGGCCGATGGCTGCGCCGGGCGGCATCCGGCCATATACGCCACGAATGGCGCGGCCGGCCGCGCCGTGTGTGACTACGATCAGCTTATCCTTTTCTTTGATGCTCTTTAGCCAGTCTCCGACCCGCTCACTCAACAGGGCATAGCTCTCGCCACTCGGCGGGCAGAACTCCCATTTATTCTCGCGTCTCCGGTCGTAGATGCCGGGCCAACGCGCTTCGATTTCAGGTCGTGTAAAGCCTTCCCATTCACCCCAACTGATCTCCATGAGACGGTTGTCGAGCGTGATTTTGTCATGGCAGTGGCCGATAAATTCGCACACGATTTCAGCTGTTTTTCGGGTGCGAGAAAGGGGACTCGCGACTAGTTGGTAGTCGTCGATGCCGTCGATTTCGCGCTTCAAGGCTTCGCCCATGCGCCTCGCCTGCGCTTCGCCGCGTGCTGTCAGTTCAGAGTTCTTATGACCCTGCAACCTGCCTTCGCGGTTCCATACGGTTTCGGAATGTCGACAGAGATAGATCAAGGCTCAGGCGGCAAGCGAACGTGCGATGAGCATACGCTGTACGTCCGACGTGCCCTCGTAAATCTTGCAGACGCGAACGTCGCGGTAGTAGCGCTCTGCTGCGAAGCCGCCGACATAGCCGTAACCGCCCAGCGTCTGGACGGCATCCGAACAAACTTTCTCCGCCATTTCTGACGCGAAAAGCTTGGCCATGCTCGCTTCGACCAGTCCACCGCCATCGGCGTCGTAGAGCCGTGCAGCATGCAACAGCAGGTGATGGGATGCCTCAACCTGAGTTGCCATGTCAGCGAGACGGTGGCTCACTGCCTGGTATTCCATGATGACCTGTCCGAATGCTTCCCGCTCCTTGGCGTAGTCGCGCGCGCATTCGAGTGCCGCTCGCGCAATGCCGGTCGATTGGGCTGCAATGCCGATCCGACCGGTTGTCAGATTCTCGAGCGCGATCCGATAGCCTTGCCCCTCTTCGCCAAGCATCATGTCCGGTGGAATCTCTAAGTTGTCGAAGGTGAGCTGGCAAAGGTCGCTGGCACGCTGACCCATCTTGTCTTCTTTGGCGACGACTTCGTACCCGTCTGCGTCGGTTAGCGTAAGAAAAGCACTGATGCCTTTTTTCCCGGCGTCCGGATCAGTCGCGGCGAATATTAGGCACCAATCACCTGATTCCCCGGATGAAATGAACTGCTTGGACCCGTTGATGACCCACTTGTTCCCTACTTTCTCAGCCCGTGTCTTCAGGTTTGAAGCATCTGATCCGGTATGCGGCTCGGTGAGCGCGAAGGCCGCCTGCATCTCACCCTGTGCAGTCGGTCTAAGGAAGGCTTCCTTCTGCGCATCGGTGCCGTATTTCACAAGCGCCAATCCGTTCGGCGAATTGTTCAAACTCATGAACAGCGAAGTGGCTGCATGCGCCGCAGAGATTTCTTCGAGTGCGAGGGAATAACTCACGAAATCGGCGCCAGCACCACCCCATTCCTCGGGCACCAGAACACCCATGAGACCTAGTTGACCCATTTGTCGCAGCACAGATTTCGGTACTGTACCATCCCGTTCCCATTCGTCGGCGTGGGGTGCAATCTCCGACTGCGCGAAATTTCGCGCCATGTTGCGTATCATTTCCTGCTCTTCGGTGAGTTCCATTTCACGCATTCCCGAGGTTTCAAATACGGCACGAGTTAAGCGTAGATGCCAGAGAGGCGCAACGCCACTTGAAGGGCTAAAGTGGCGCGCCATTCCTTATTGAACGCGAACTTAAGGAGCCGACCTTCATGCCGATGCTAGATATTCCGGGCGATGCCCGCCGCGCTTTTGACGCCCTATCCTCAGGCGGTATCGCCATCATGCCGATGGATGTTGGATATACATGCTCTGGTGGATCGGCTGACGCACTGCAGAAAATTTTTGATACTAAGGGCAGGACCCAGGAAAAGCGCAACGCTATGGTCGGTGATATGGAAATTCATCGCGCAGTTCATGTCATAGATCAGCGTGGTCGGGATGTCGTGAAGGCGGTTTGCGAAGATCATGGCTTGCCGTTCGGACCTATCGCACCCTGTGACATGGACCATCCAATTATCCAGAATTTGGAACCGGCGGCAGTCCCGGGATCGATTAAGGACGAGACTGTGTGCATGCTGGTCAATGCGGGAGCGTTCCACGCGGAGATTTGCCGGCTCAGCCGGGAGGCGGATTTTCCCATTTTCGGGTCGTCGGCCAATAAATCGATGTCCGGAACGAAATTCCGGGTTGAGGATATCGAGCCTGACATCCAAGCGATCGCCGATGTGGTGATCGATCACGGTTTGCGCAAATATCATCCTTATCGTGCCTCCTCGACCCTCATCGATCTGCGGACGCTTGATGTGGTTCGGGTTGGTTCCAGCTACGAGCTGATTTCCGATATCTTAAAACGATATTTTGATCACGAATTGCCACCGCCGCCGGACGGATTTCTCGGTGGATTTATGGAGTAGTCGAGCGTTATGGATGTCGGAATTATGATGATCTTTTCCAGCTATGGCTGGAAAGATGGTTCAGATGAGCAGATGTGGGAGGAGGGATTTCGGCTTGTTTGACTTGGCGCCGATACCAACTTCGACTGTCTGTGGTCGGTCGAACATCATTTCAATGATTATTCTTTTGTACCCGACAACATTCACTTGATGACGTACCTCGCGGCCAAATACCAGATATTGACGTTGGTACCGCAGCGGTAATTCTGCCATGGCACGATCCGCTTCGCGTCACGGAGAACTCGGCGGTGCTCGATCTGTTAAGCGGAAGGCGACTCCGGTTGGGTTTCGGTCGGGGGCTCGCCCGCCGGGAGTTTGAGGCATTCCGACTGAGTATGGATGAATCGCAGGGACGCTTCGACGAAGCGGCGCCCATGATCGTGAATGCTCTTAAGACCGGCTCGAGGGTGATGGGCAGTACCACAAGCAGCCCAAACCGGAAATCAGACCGCGCCCACAGCACTCGTTTGATGGTCGATTTACGCGGTCGCATCCAGCGAGGACTCGATCGTTTCCACTGCGAAACTCGGTGCTCACATCGTTATATTCGCAGACCGACCTTGGGAAATGCGTCTGCCGAGTATTGAAAAGGGACGCGAGTTGCACCGCGAATTACACGGGACCGAGCCGCCGGCTCCTATGCTGACCGAATTCGTGATCTGCAGAACAGATCTGGACCAGTGCGAGAAAGAGTCTCGTCAGTATCAAGGGAAATTCGTCGAGAGCAATTTCTATCACTACGAGTTCCTCGGCGAGCACTTCGCTTCGGTAAAGGGCTACGATTCCTATCAGCAGGAGGTGGAAATTGTCCGCCAGATCGGTTTGGTCGGTGCCGTCGATGGTTTCATGAAGGCAGCCAGCTGGGGAACACCCAATATGATTCTGCTTGGCTTGGAAGAGCGCCGGAAACTGCTCGGTGAGTTTGAATTAAATGTTTCCTTCCGCTTCGGCGGGACGCCGTATGACGTTGCTGAGCGGGGTCTCAAGTTTTTCGCTAAATAAGTGTTGCCCGTCCTCAAGTCTTGGTAAGAAACTCTAGTATCAACATGCTGATCTCCCCAGTCCTCATTTCCACAACTTCGCGGTCACCATCTTCGACCACCGCATGCGAACCGTCTTGCATGAGAGCGGCTAGTAGTGCGGCTTGCGCACCGAGATGCGCTTCTGCTGCAGAGGTGACTTCGATGATTAGTGTTTTCGATGAAATCGCGCGTAGTGCGGCCTCGAAGTCGAACTCGAAGTTCGCCGAATATATCGCAGTCGTGCTATCTTTCGCTTGCAGTGAATCCATGATTCGAGATGAGATGTAACGCCGAAGATCCTTTGTATACCCGAACGTTTCGATTGCCCTTTTGTCCCACCAAAACCGAGAAAAGTCTGCGAACGCTTCTGTGGCCCACTGCATATGGGCATGCGCGGCGTTGTCGGTATTTTGCTCGGCTGACTTCGCCTCGAAATAGCGATCCGTGATCGGGCCGAAGGCGGAAATGCGCGCAGATTGGTCCGGCACGAGACTGTGTGTCTGACCGCACAGGATCAAACGGTCGACGCGATTTGGGTGACCGGACGCGAGGGCCGCCGCGATCTTGTTTCCGGTATGGAAGCCGAAGATGTTCGCCTTATCGACGCCCGTTATATCCATCATTTGCGCGATGCAGTCGGCGAGGCCAGGCATCGTGGCATCCGGCGGTAGAGGGTCGGAAAGTCCGAACCCGAGCGTGTCCGGGACGATGACTCGGAATGTTTGAGCCAATTTGGGTGCAAGCCGCCAATACACCCGTCCGGATTGGGGGGAGGGATGGAGAAGGATCAGGGCGGGACCTTCACCCTGTTCGTAGAAGTAAATCTGGCCCTTGTCCGTGTCTGCAAAGCCGCGCTTCATGCTCCGTACCCCAGCTGTCGCACATTGTGGCCAATGCGCACGCCGCACTCGTCATCCATACCATCGAACTACATTTGGCTGGATGGAGGGCTAGGACCGTTCAACCTCACTTCAAGAAGCGAGGTGATTAAGGATGGTACAAATTACGCGCATCTACACGACAGAAGATTGCGAATCTAACTTCGACGAACTGATCAAGGACGGGAACGAACTCCGCAATCACGTGTCTTACAGTCGCGCGAATAGCGCCTATGAATTGGCGTTTCGCGTGGCCGGCGTGCAGAGAGAGAACGAACCCGAGCTCGGCGACTGGCATGTTGTGCCGCGTCGCCAATACGTCCTCTACATGAAGGGTCGGACGCGGTCTCAGTCGTGGCGATGAGACGCGACATGGTCACTTAATAGGCTGCATATAATAGACTGATAACGTTCGAGGTTGGACTTACGTCGGCTCTATCGATGGGTGATAATTTTGCCAGACTGACCGTCGATCATACAGATAGATCGTCTAGCGACCAGCCTTTCTCGCGGCGCAAATCGCGCAAGTGTCCCGCGATTAGAAGATCAAGTGTGCATTCCTCAGAGAGAATAACTTTCATATTTAGGGATTTATAAATGAGTAAAAATACCAGAGTTTGTGGTTTTCCCGAGGATGGGGTTAGCCTAACTTCCGTCGGGTAAATAAAGAGGAATTCTTATGAAAATTCATCACGCACCTAATACCCGTTCCGTTCGCGCTATTTGGTTGATGGAGGAATTGGGTCTGCCCTACGAGATCGAGATGTATAAGCTCGGCGATCCGGCGATGCGGGCACCCGATTACCTAAAGGTGCATCCGATGGGCCGGGTACCGGCGCTGGAAGATGGTGACGTGACGGTCTTCGAGAGCGGCGCGATCGTCGAGTACGTGCTGGCGCGCCACGCCGAAGGACGGCTCCGCCCGACTGCAGAGTCACATGAATTTCCGATTTACCTTCAATGGCTGCATTACGCGGAAGGTATGATTATGCCGCCGGTCAATACGATCGTCGTTGAGACCATCCTGCTGCCGCCAGAGCGCCGGAACGACGAGAACGTGGTACGTGCGACGAAGTTGCTCAGCCGCATGTTGAGCGCCGTCGACGCCCATATGGAAGGACAGGAGTATCTCGCGGGTGACTTCTCCGGCGCCGACATCATGACAGGACATGCCTGCACCGTCGCCCGGCGTCTCGGTGCTGACGTCTCGGACAAGCCGAACGTGGAGGCTTATATCGAGCGCTGCAACGCACGGCCGGCCCTGCAGCGTGCGTGGGACGTTAAATAGTCAAACCTCCATCGCCATGCCGTCAGTGGCGGCGTCGGCGCCGCCATCCCACTTGCCATTGACGATGCGAATGGCGTGAACCCAGGCGAAGGTGTAGCTGACCGAGTGGCGCTGCACGGGATAGCCCCGGTCGCGCAAGTCACGCTCGGCGGAGCGTAGGATACGGTTCGACAGCTCGATGATCTCTGACGTTGCGGCGAAGCGCGGCGCGAGCACGGCTCCCTGCGCCGACATGCCGAAGTCGAGCACGTTCAGCATGACCTGTAAATTGCCCATGGTAATGTAGGTGGCCCCTGGCGCGCCCAGCACAAGGTACGGCGCCTCATCCTTAAAGACGATGGTTGGTGAGAGTGCGGTGAAGCGTGCCTTGCCGGGCGCGAGCGAGCCCGCATGACCCGGGCGCGGATCGAAGACGGTCATCGCACCGTTGTACATGAAGCCAAGCCCGTCGGTGACGACACCCGACGGCTGACCCAGTGTATGGGTCATGGTGACACAATTGCCGTGCTCGTCTGTCACTGTCACCTGCGTCGTGTGCTTGCTCTCGCCGCCGCCCTGGTTGACCCGCGGCACGGCACATTTCTCGCCGCGTTTGATCTGATCCGCCTTGCGTGCAGCGTATTCCTTTGAGGTGAGCTCCGCCACAGGCACTTCGTAGAAGCGCGGATCGCCGACCTTGGTGTCTTTGTCGACGGTCGCGATCTTCATCGCTTCGGCCACCACTCGGATGTACTCGGGCGAATTGTGGCCCATTGCGACGAGGTTAAAATTTTCCAGGATGTTTAGCATCTCGACCAGCATGATACCGCCGCCTGGCGGATGGTTGGTCGAGAAACGGTAGCCGCGGTACTCGCCCCAGAGCGGCTCGTTCTCTTCCGGCGCGCAGGTCGCGAGGTCGGCTTGGGAGACCAGTCCGCCATTTGCTTCCATATCCGTGACGATCCGCGCCGCCGTCTCGCCCTGATAGAAATCACTGATACCGTCCGTTGCGATCCGCCGCAGCGTATCTCCCATATCCGGGTTTTGGAGAATTTCGCCGACGCCGCGCACTTGGCCATCTGCGTGGCAGTAAATCTTTCGGGTGGCGGGGATTTTGTTGACCATCGAGATATTCGCGTCACGGCCTGCGGTCGGCGGCAGGTTCCAGAACTCGCTCATATGCGGGCGGATCATTACGCCCTCATCGCAATAGGGGAGAGCGGGCTCGATCAGCTTGCTGAGCGGTTTTGTGCCGAAGCGGCGTAGCATTTCGTCGAGGGCCGCCAGGGTCCGCGGTGTTGTGATCGCGCCATAGCCAAACTCGTTCACCCGTCCTTTGAGGATGAAGCCCCAGCCATCTAGGGCCTCTTGCTCGATCAGGTGTGCCCACATCTCGGGCGTGGTCACGAGCGGCGAGCGGCCGTGGAAGTCGAGCGTGGTGTGCACGCCGTGCTCCGGCAGATAGAGTTGAGCGTTGCCGAACCCGGCGATGCCGCACATCTGCGGATCGACTGCCGTCTGCACCGCCGCACAGGCAATCGCCGCATCTACAGCGTTTCCGCCTTTCTTCAAGGCCAAGGCACCCGCCTCGACGGCCTCCGGCTGCGGG
>DJKK01000035.1 GCA_002434595.1 Alphaproteobacteria bacterium UBA6544
CTTTAGGACGTTGGCGAATTTGCAAACATGCTCATGGAGCTCGCGGTAAGTGATCTTCGCGTCTTCGCTTGGGTCGTCACCTTCCCAAATGATAGCGACCTGGTCGGCCCGCTTTTCCAAATGTCTGTCGATGCAATTGTGCGCGACGTTCAACTCCCCGTCGTAAAACCATTTAATTTCGACATTGTCTGAACCGTAGGTGACGTCCTTCACTTGCTCATACGGCTTCGTCCATTCTATCCGTTTGCCGTGCTCTGCCCAGAATCCCTCCGCATCTTCGACGGACCTTTTGTACATTTCGAGGTAACTATCGTTGTCGACATGCGCCAATTTGGCGATGTCGTTGGGGACAGGAAAATAACTTTGATCCGACATGTCAGAGCGCTCCCTTATACCTTGGAGTTGTTTGTGTTCTTTGCCGGCTTTTCGCCAACATTTGACTGGGGTCGCATAATGTCAGAATTTTTGGTTCTGAAACAAGTGAGCCGCGGTGGCGGAATTGGAGGCGATTAATGCTGCTGCAGCATGCGACGTGGCCGGAAGTAGAATCCTATCTAGAATCGAATAAGGGAATTATAATCCCGATCGGGTCTACCGAGCAGCACGGCCCAAGTGGGTTGATCGGCACGGATGCACTGACCGCAGAAGTCATTGGGCAGCGTCTGGGCAAGGCGACCGGTGCGTTTGTTGCGCCAACGCTGAATTACGGTATGGCGCAGCATCACATGGCATTTACGGGAACCGTAACGCTACAACCGTCGACCATGATTGCGGTTACGAGGGATATTGTCATGTCGTTGGTCCGGCACGGCTTCGAACGAATATTCTTTGTAAACGGGCACGGGGGAAACGTGAATTCGGTGAAGGCCGCGTTTAGCGAGGTTCAAAGTGAGCTGGTCGAAGCTAAGGGTCTGCGCGATGGCGGCTCAAATCATCCGCCGGACGATGTGCGACTTGAATTGCACAATTGGTGGATGGGAGAGAAGACGACTGCGTTACGAAAGTCTTTGTACGGAGACCGCGAAGGGTATCACGCAACGCCTTCGGAAGTAGCCGTTACCTGGTTTTCCTTTCCGGAGCAGAAACGTGATGTTGAGCTTGGACCTCTCGAGAAGATTAAACGTGCCTATCAAGGGCCCGAAGATTTCCGCAAACTTTTCCCGGATGGCCGAATGGGTTCAGATCCTTCGCTTGCGACGGTGGAAGATGGAGAGCGCCTCGTCTTGCTCGCAGTCGGCGAACTGGCCGAGCGGTATCGCCAATTTCTCCGGGAGGACTAGTCTGGCTTCGGAATGGCCGTGTTGGCCACGATGATGCCCTCATCTTCGCATTGTAGTTTCACGGGTGTCAGCGATTGACCAGCGCAGGGACCAGCCGTGCATCGGCCGTCTTCGATACGGAAGACAGCGCCGTGTGTCGCACAGATGATCTGACTGCGGTCTTGCGTGAGAAACGTGGTGTTCTTCCAGTTGAGGGGCGTTCCGATATGCGGACATTCGTTTATATATCCGAACATTTCAGAGCCTCTGCGGACGACGAATAGTTGGGTTTTCGTTCCTTCGTGCTGCAGTTCGAACCCGCGGCTGTGACCATCCTCAATGTCTTCAGAGCGACAGAGGCGATATTTCACGGTTTGGTTTTGCCCATCGCGCAGATCAACCGCCATTCGTCATCCGAAATCGGCATAACGGATAGTCGGGATTGGCGGACCAGCGCTAAGTTTTCGAGTCTTGGCTCCCCCTTTACGTCAGCGAGTGTGACGGGTTTCTTGAAAGGACGCAGCGCTTTGACGTCGACCATTCCGAAGCGGCCCGATTTATCGGTGGGATCCGGATAGTACTCTTGTGCGATGGTTACAATCCCGACAATTCGCTTCTCGTTGACGGAATGATAAAAGAAGGCCTTATCACCCTTCTTCATGGCTTTCATGTTGTTCGAAGCCTGATGATTGCGGACTCCATCCCATTCTGCAGTACCGTCTTTGACCTGATCTTCCCATGACCAGGCGCCCGGTTCCGACTTCATGAGCCAATAAGCCATTTCGCCCTCCTCTGATTCGATTGATTGAGTAACGTCCGGTTAGCTTGAATGGGTACTCTCCGTACGGAACGGTCTGCGCAAGAGCGCGCTAACCACATCGTCGACGTCTTCGCCTTGATGCAGAATTCGGTTTACCGCATCGCAAATCGGCATTTCCACATTCAGGCTTTGCGCGAGCGTGATGACGGAGCGCGATGTGTCGACACCTTCGGCAACAGAGCGGCGCTCCGCCAGTATCTCGGACAGCGTCCGGCCTTCACCGAGAGCCATGCCCAAGGACATGTTACGCGATTGTGGTCCGTTGCAGGTTAAGGTCAGGTCGCCAAGGCCGGAAAGCCCCATCATCGTCTCGAATTTGGCCGCCTTGGCCTGACCGAGCCTCACCATCTCGGCGATTCCTCGGGTAATCAGTGCCGCGCGCGCGTTATCGCCAAACTTCTTGCCGGTGACGATCCCGCAGGCAATTGCCAGGACGTTTTTAACAGCGCCGCCGATTTCAGCACCGATCGGATCGTCCGAGAGATAGGGACGGAAGCGTTCTCCGCCCAACAACTCGATCAGGTGTGAACCGACCCGCGCATCGGTACAGGCAAGTGTTATTGCCGTTGGCAGACCTGCCGCGACCTCCTTGGCGAAGGTTGGGCCGGATAAAACGGCAATTGGCTGGCCGTCGGAGGATTCCTTGATGACCTCCGTCATCAATGCGCAGGTTCCTTGCTCGATACCTTTAGCGCAAATTACCAGTGGTACGGACGCCGGTAATTCCGGCATAAGTTGCTCGGCGACTTGGCGTAGAAACTGAGATGGTGCGACCAACAGAATTGCATCCGCACCCAATGCGCTAGCAGCTAAATCAGTCGTTGCCACAATGTCGTTTTCAAGGGCGATCCCAGGAAGAAATACCGGGTTGCCAAGATTGGCGTTTATCGATTCGGCAACAACGGGTTCCCGTACCCACATAACGGCCTCATGTCCGGCTCTCCGGGCTACGCATGCGAGCGCGGTTCCCCACGCACCACCGCCAATTATAGAAATTCTACCCATGCCTAGCCTTGTCGCGCGCCGGTTAGTTCGTCAAGCGGCCAGCGTGGGCGAGGCGCGAAATCGAGCGAATCGCCGAGGTCGGCCTGAAGCCGTTCGATCCCGGCCCAAGCGACCATCGCACCGTTATCTGTGCAAAGCGGCACAGGCGGCGCAACAAATCGCAATTCTTCACGGTCCGCAATTTCCTGCAGTTCATTCCTGACTTTTTGATTGGCGGCCACGCCGCCAGCTGCAACAAGCGTGGATCCCTCCGGGTAGCGGTTCTTAAATTGTTGTATGGCGTTCATCGTACGGTCCCCGACGACTTCAGCGGCCGCGTATTGAAACGAGGCGGCGATATCCGTTACGACCTTAGCGTCTTCGGTATCACCATCAAGCCTCTCTAATAGTTTTCGAACGGCTGTCTTCAGTCCGGAAAATGAAAAATCGCAATTGGGCCTTCCGGCCATCGGCCGGGGCAACGGATACGCGTCAGGTGATCCGGTTCTAGCGGCCGCTTCTATTGCTGGTCCGCCTGGGTATGGGAGGCCGAGCAAGGCGGCGGTCTTGTCGAATGCTTCTCCGATCGCATCGTCGACGGTCGCTCCTAGGATTTGATAGTCTCCCGGTCCTTTCACGACAACGAACTGACAATGTCCGCCTGATATGAGTAGAGCAAGGTAGGGAAAGGGCACCGTATCGGTAAGTCGGGCGGTTAAGGCGTGGGCCTCCATATGATGGACGGCCGTGAACGGAATATCATGAACCAATGCGATCGATTTGGCTGCCATTAAGCCCACCATGACGCCGCCGATCAGCCCCGGACCTGCCGTGGCGGCGACACCGGTCAGGTCATCGAATTCCACATCGGCTTCCTTGAGAGCGGATCGAATAATTTCTGGCAGATGTTGTAAGTGACTGCGTGCGGCGATTTCAGGGACGACACCTCCATATGGACGATGCTCATCGAGCTGCGAAAGGATGATGTTGGAGCGAATGTTTCCATCACTCGACACGATCGCCGCTGCTGTTTCGTCGCACGAAGTTTCGATTCCCATCAAAAGCATCATATTGCGCTTGTAGGGCCTGCAGATCGGCTGTGCAAACATCTTTCGGAAGCTGTACTAAAGAAGTACAAGAGCGACATGGTGGGACATCTTATAAAGTTGGGAACGCGGGGGTCTCCTCTCGCTTTGGTTCAAGCCGAAGAGGTGCGGGACAAGCTGTTGGCCGCTCATGACGAGCTTCAAGTCGAAATCGTTGAAGTGTCTACAACCGGTGATCGGATCCAGGATCGGACACTTGCGGCGATTGGCGGGAAAGGGCTCTTCACCAAGGAACTCGAACAGGCGTTATACGACCGTGATGTCGATGTGGCAGTTCATTCCGCAAAGGATATGCTGACGAAGTTCCCGCCAGGATTGGTCTTAGGACCGATATTGGCGCGAGAGGATGTTCGAGATGTCTTGATCTCTAAGAGCGGGACGGGGTTGGGCGACCTCGAGGTCGGCGCTGTCGTCGGGACGGCGTCTCTGCGCCGTCAGGCGCAAGTGCTTGCCCTTCGGCCCGATCTTAAGGTCATTCCGTTTCGAGGGAATGTTCAGACGCGTCTCCTCAAGCTGGAGGAAGGGCAGGCAGACGCAACGCTAGTAGCGCTCGCAGGGCTCGTTCGTTTGAAGAACGAGCGTGTTGCCTCGGAAATCTTTGAAACCGATAGGGTTTTACCCGCGGTTGGTCAGGGGGCGATCGCTCTTGAGTTGCGGGAAGACGATGCCGAAACAGCTAAGCTATGCGAGGCGTTAAATGACACCACGACGGCGTCAGAATTGACTGCAGAACGGGCGATGTTAGCGGAACTCGACGGCTCTTGCCGGACCCCGATTGCGGGTTTGGCAAAACTCGATTCCGGCAATCTATCGATACATCTGCGCGCGCTTATTGCCAAACCGGATGGATCCGTCGTCCATGCGGTCGAACGAAAGGGTACGATCGGGGATGCAGCGGAAATTGGAGCCGACGCGGGCCAAGAGCTCAAAAGGAAAGCCGGCCCGAATTTCCTGTTATGACAGAGTGTGGCAGTCGCACTTATGTGCTGAATACAAGGCCGGAAGCTGACGCCGTCGAACTGACGGGTTTGTTTGAAGACGCGAATATACCTGTCATCAATGATCCGCTCATCCAGATTGAATTTTTGGAGGGCCCGGTGCCGGACACCGCCTGTGTCTCTGGATTGATTTTTACGTCAAGAAATGGTGTACGTGCGTATGTGCAGCGCTCAGAATTTCGAGGTTTGCACGTATACGCCGTAGGTGATGCCACTGCGCGGTTTGCCGCTGAGCAAGGGTTCGCTTGTGTTCAGAGCGCGGAGGGTGATGTTAACTCATTAATTTCTTTGATTACACGAGAAGTCGATGCCAAAAGTGGCGAACTTTTGCATGTTGCGGGTAGCGCGGTTGCGGGAGATTTGCTCAACAGCTTGTCGATGCGAGGCTATAATGTGCGTCGGGAGGTAATGTACGAAGCGAAACCAGCAAACAAGCTTGGTACGCGTACGATTGATGCCGTTAACAATGGTGACCTGGGATCCGTGTTGTTTTTCTCTCCCCGTACCGCGCGTACGTTTGCTAGACTGATCGAAGGGAAATTGAAACAAAGCCAATTTAAATGCGTATCTGCCTATTGTTTAAGTTCAGCGGTCGCGTCGGAAATCGCGACCGTGCCCTGGCGCCAGGTTCATGTTGCACAATCACCGACATTGCCGGCGTTTCTAAGGCTATTCGCGCAGAGTGGCGCATTCAGGGACGGTGATGAAAAACGATCCTAAGATTGATGCCGCCGCTTTGTTGAACGCTGAGAAAGTAATAAGAGCACTCGGTGGAATTCGTCCGGCAGCGGCGAAACTAATCGTGCCAGTGACTACCGTGCAGGGTTGGAAAAATCGCGGGCGGATCCCGGAAAACAGGCAGTTGGAGGTCGAGGCCGCATTAGCCAAGCATGGCGTCGATGTCTCTATGGTGTTGGAAAGCTCATATGGTACAGCCGAATTTTCTGGAAGTCTGCCGCCTTCAACTGAGGAAATTGTAGGAGAGGGTGGCAGAAATACCGGCGATGCGACGGAAACGACGGAAGCCGAGGAAGAGGTATTTGTGTCCACCCTATCATCTACCACGCCTCCCGAAGTATCCGTTTCGGCAACGGGGCGCGGCCTTGGCATCGCCGCAATCCTATTCTCTGTCTGTGCAATTGGCGGCGTTGTTTTGCTCGCTTTCAGGTCAGATTTACTGCCTAAGGAGGGAAATCCGAACACCGTCGACGCGGTAGATTTGGCCGCAACGCCGCAGGGTGAGTTTGATCGGAAAGTATCGGTATCCGTTCAGAAGTTGGCGGCCCTATCCAGCAGGAACATTGCGTTCGAGGCGCAACTGACCGCCCTTCAGGAGGAGGTGAGAGCGCTTGCGTCGCGGATAGAAGGATTGAAGGGCAGCGGTAAAAGCGAGAAGAGTGAAGCAGTAATTTCCCTAGAGAAGTATGTTGGGAAACTCCGAGAGAACCTTGCTGAAGTCGATTCTAAATTCGCGACGACGCTCGCGCGCGAAATTAGTTCTGCGCGCAGCGATGTAGAGGGCACGAAACTGACATTGGTGCAACTAGCAGCACAGGTTCGGGAAATCCATGAAAAGCAGGAGGCCTTTAGCGCACAATCCATATTGGTACAAGAGATAGGGGCTGCTGGTTCCACCAACCGTGCCTCTCTGATCCTTGCGCTCGGCCAGCTTGAGGCATCGCTGCAGAACAATGGACGATTTGTGAGCGCGTTTGCGCGCTTTCGTGAACTTGCTGATGGTCAATCGCAAATATTAAAAATTCTCCAAGAGCTTAGCCCTGAGGATTTTAAGAATCCAATTACCGACCAATCACTGTCTGATGGCTTTGATGAAATTCGTTCGAGGCTCGCGGTCGGACGGCGGCCGCCTGAAGGTTGGAGTATGGCGCAGGGTGCTTGGGCGCGTGTGAAATCCGTGATAGGCCTCCGGAAGTTGGGAAAAGATAGCCAATCACCGATCACGCAGAGTGAGAGGGCGCTTAGCCGGAGAGATTTTGCCGGTTTACTCTCGGCCACTGAAGGCTTTCAAGATGCCGAAATCGATTCCTGGCGGGACTTGATAAGGAAACGCGTAAAATTCGACGAAGTTTTAGTACGGATCGGCAGAGCCCTGATGCCTGAGGCGGATGGGCGGATTTTTGGAAATGAAGCCTCGCCGGAACCGAGGCCCAAGAAATGATTAGAATGGCGGTTTTGTTCATTCAGATCGCGATCCTGGTCTTCGCGGGTGTTTGGCTGGCGAATGAACCGGGCATTGTCACGGTCATATGGCGCGATTGGCGAGTTGACACGACCATTGGAGTAATTGCGCTGGTCTTGGGATTTGTGGCGGTCGTGGCCGTCGTTGTTTCCCGTCTATGGGATATCTTGCGCCATGGTCCCGTGAGATTTCTTTCCTCCCACAGGGCGAATCGCGAGCGGCGCGGATATCGCGAATTGACGCAAGGGATGATCAGTCTGGCTGCCGGCGATGCGGCCGGTGCCTTACGGCACGCACGGAAGGCCGATACCTTATTGGACAATCCGATCGCTGGAAATCTGCTGATTGCTCAGGCCGCTACATTACAGGGTAAGACCAGCCTTGCGAAGCATCATTACGAAGTCATGTCTGATTCGGGTGACGCCGCGATTGCTGGATTGAGGGGGCTATTTGAGCAAGCGATCTCAGATGGAGATTACGATTCGGCATTCCGGTTTGGCGAGAAAGTAAGAGAACTTCAGCCGGATTCGGAATGGGTTCTATTGCCCCTTTTTGAACTGAACATTGCGCGGGATGATTGGGCCAGAGCGGACGACGTTCTCGCGGAAGCGCTTCGGAGAAAGGTGGTGGCCGCGGAGACTGGCAAGCGTGATCGAGCCTTGGTTCTGTATGAGCGGGGGATATCCGCTCTCGAGCAGGGCGATGCCCACGCGGCGACCGGCTATTTGCGGGAGGCCCATGACCTTGATCCAAAATTAGTACCTGCCGCCACGGTGTACGCGCGTCTTCTGGGTGATGCCGGAAAGAAACGACGCGCGCTACGTGTGTTGGAGCAAAGTTGGGAGCGTAATCCGCATCCGTCGTCGGCCGAGGCATATCTCGACACTCTGCAGTTGGATGATCCGTTGGATCGCTACAAGGCTGTCCACAAATTCGTCTCTGGAGATGCCGAGAGTACTGATGCGCTATTGCTGACGGCTGAGTTTGCTTTGAAGGCGCAATTGTGGGGAGAGGCCAGGCGACAGCTGGACAGCCTCTTGCAGCAAAACCCGTCCGCAGCCGTCTATCGAATGATGGTGGTATTGGAGGAATCGAATGATGGCCATTCCGACCAGGCTACGCGATGGCGTGACGCAGAAAGCAGCGCGATTGGCGACAAGGTCTGGCTATGTGGCGAATGCGGTGCCCGACGCGCAAATTGGAAAACGCGCTGCGACGAATGCGGAACATTTGGATCATCCCAATGGCGGCATCCCGGCGCTATTGCCTCTCCCAACACGCTAGTGAGTACAGCAGTCTTGCCGCTTATCGGCAACACGGGCGCGTAACCTTACGATCCCCCGATCGCTCGGACAGGGGCGTGCCTTTAACGTTCGTATTTCGTCCTCTGAATGTGGACCAATATCTTGGCCAAGTCGTGCGGGCATCCCTTTTAATTTGTTCACGGCATTTTGGGGTTGCCGCGGCTTTGTATGCTGCGTTGCCGCCTATGATATAGTTCTTCCAGAGTCTTAAATTTGCCGTCGCCCTGCGCATGTTGGCACCTGCCAGGCTTCCGCATTCGATCGTAGCGATTGGCTCCCGAGGAATAGGAACATCGTAGCGCCAACTTAGCTCTCCAAGTTTCTCTATGGGCGGGATCGATTTCTTCATAATTGGAGTTCTCCGAATGTAAAATTTATTGAGAAGTGAACGCATTTGCGGCGTTGGACATATTAGGAGTATTTAAAAAGACAAAACGTCTTCAACAGCATCAAAAAAATTTATACTAGGTTTCCAGCTTTGAGAGGGGGATGTCTTGATTCTCGCCTTCCGCGCCCATCAGAAGGAAATCCGTGGTGACTCCATATAACCTAGCCATGCGGACAAGCAGCCAAAATGGGGGCTCACGAAGCCCTTCTTCATATTTCATATACCGATGATACAATATATCTAGACGCGCGGCAGTTTGCTTCGGCTCCCATCCGCGAGCGCGGCGAAGGCCACGCAATCGCGTGCCAAATCCTCGGCGGATAATTTCAGCACTTGGTGGGTCATTCTTTGCCATGGAGTACACAGCAACATGAATTGAAATTTCACGCAATCTAATGAATTCGACAAAATGCCGTAATTTGGGAGGACAATATGTCGATATGAAATTTCTATAGCCGACAATTCCTTCGAACGACGCGATACTTTATCAGGCTTTGAAGTTGATATTTGCCAATGGTCAATTTCTTCGTTTGCCCGATGCATGACAATTTAAGGGTCTTTCAGAATTCTGTCGCGAGACTGCAGCCGTGCATAGCGGTAACTGAATACTTCTCTAAGGCTGGTCCGCTGCCGGCCATCAAATTTCTGGTGCTACGCGGTCAGTTTTAGAATCTGAGCGAGGAGTTTTAATGGCGAATACGGGGAACCGAGAAATCGGTCCGCACTCTTCTTCCAAAGCATTAAGAACGCCTCGTGGGTTCTATCACTTCTTCGACATCTATGCCGCCGCAAGGTTGGCCATGAGCGTGTAGGATTCCCTGTGGGTTGCCCGTATCTATAAGTCCTCCAAAACGGTTGTAATCGCTCAATGTGAACTCGCCACCGCCACGCGTGACATGTCGGACGGACAATACGCGCAGGAATTCGAGTGTTCTTTCAATGCAGCAATTACGAGCTCTTATCACGGGCGTCTGCTTGGTGAAGCGGAGAGTTGAGGTCAAATTGGCTAATTTTGCCGGCTTCCGCTGCAGAACGTGCATACCACCTATGACCTAGGTATCAACAATTCGACCGCGATCTGGTTCTTCCAAAAGAATAATTCGTTGCGAGGTATATCGACTTTTATGAAGCCAGCGGCGAAGGAATATTGCGTTATGCAAAAGTATTGTCCGAATGTCCCTATGTTTACGGCGAACATCTACTACCACATGATGTCCGGGTTAGTGAGTTAGGCCCGGACAAATCAAGAATCGAAAATGCTCCGGGGGCTCGGGATACAGAGCAGCATTGCGCCCAGAATCTCACTGTAGGATGAGACAGAAGCGGCCCGTGTGATGCTGAAGCGTTACAAAGTTGATCGTGCAATTTGTGATCAAGGGTTGGCTGCCCTGAGGCAGTATCGCAAGCATTTCGAGGCATCTCGCAACGCCTTCGGGGACTATCCTCGGCATGATTGGACCAGCCATGCCGCGGATGCGTGCTGACGGATCTCAGGATCAACTGCGATCGCTGCGTTCAATGTAAATAGACGCGGAGCCCAATCGATCAAAATTAAATATACGAAATGTCCCCGCTCTACTAATTGTTGAATGCTGATAGTTGTAGCAGGTCGCTGAGGTGGTCCCATGTGGCATTTAATTGCGAGAAGGTAATAAATCTGCGGCCGTTTCGGGTGCGGGTAACTGACCCTCTGGAGCGAGTTTGTATCAGTTCATGGTTGAATCAGAATGCCTGCACAAATCAGGAACATTTTCCCGAGTCGCATCAATTTGTTCTATTTATATTCCGCATATGTTCTAATATTTTGCCAATGACGTGCGATCTCTTTGTAGACAAAACGGAAAATAATTTTGCCTATTATTCCAAACCCGCATTGAAAAATTACCGAAATGAGCATCTATGTACGATGGTTTACAAGCTACCGCGACGCTGTTGAATATCGGAATTTAAAAATCCAAAAATTCATATCTGATTGTTTATATTTCGCAACGACTAGGGTCGCCCAAGGCCTTTATCCTAGGTATGAATAAGGCGAATTGATACTAATGTGTTTAGCTCCGTCACCACCTCCACTGCTCCCGCCTATGCCGCACTCAGAGATTGAGGACCGCGAGCCGAGGTCGCCGCTCGGGTAGAGCGGCGCCGGCAAAGGCTCTCTGCAGGGCGTGAACCGACAATACGGACCTCCGGACTGGGCGCTGTCAGCACGGCGCCCACGCAACGAAAAACATTGCTCGGTCTATAGACCGAGGAGAGTGTCTTGAACAAGAATGTTCAGGGATTGATTGCACGCCGACCGAGCGGTCTGAGAT
>DJKK01000025.1 GCA_002434595.1 Alphaproteobacteria bacterium UBA6544
TTATTCGCGATGGTGCCGGGAGGGGCGGTTACATCGATAACCCGAAAAACACCTTCATTATTTGGAATGCCGTCTGGGAGGACCGATCGAATACCTGCGTAGCTCGCTGCTTTCGTGTAGGACAAGGTATTGTTAATGGCTCCTTTGACCTGTTCGGAACTGCCAGTCCAGTCCACGGACATCTCATCCCCGCGTTTGCTTAGCTTTACGTAGAGACGTATCGGGCTATCGATATCGATACCGTCATCGTCGATCCAATCTTCGAAGTCGAACTCCCCATCCGGCAGGTCGCGTATCGCGGCTCGCGTCAACCGCTCAGCATAGTCGATCACCTCTTTCATATAGGCATCGACATTCTCACTTCCGAAACGTTCGATGAGGTCCAAAAATTGCCGTTCCGCGATCGTACAAGCCGCAAGCTGGGCGCGCAGATCACCGAAGACCTGCACGGGAATTCGCACATTCTTCTCAATCAGTGTCCAAAGTGTTTCGTTGCGTGCACCACGGTCATAAAGCTTCATTGGGGGAATCCGAAGACCTTCCTGATAGATTTCCGTCGAATCCGATGCGTTCGATCCTGGAACGCGACCGCCGACATCCGCGTGATGGCAAATTGTTGCGGCGAAGGCAACGCGACGCCCTTCCCAGAAGATCGGCTTAAAGATGAAGATATCCGGTAGATGCATGCCGCCATCGAACGGATCATTCATGATGAACATGTCCTCCGGATGGATCTCGCTTTCAAACCGTTCAACGACGATATCTAGAGCCGTCGGGATGGAGCCCAAATGGCCGGGTAGAGTGAGGCCTTGGGCGACGAGCTTGCCGTTCGCATTCGCAAATGCGGTCGAAAAATCCATATTGTCCCGCAACACACCGGAATAGGTCGTCCGGCAAATCGTCAAAGCCATTTCGTCGGCAATCGAAAAAATTGCGTTTTTGAAAAGCTCGAATGCTATGGGATCATCAAATTTCGCCATGATGATAGTCCTCTATTCTTCAGCTGGAGGCACATTGGCATGTGTTAGAAGCCATGTTTTCGATTTATCACCGGTGAGAACGGCTTCAATCAAGCTCGGCCATTTTGTCGCTTTCAGATCAATTGCATCGCTATAGGAAGCGCTCCCTCCGCCCTGATGCAAGGTGCGGGTCGCACATATGAGTAGTGGCGAAATGAAAGTATTCGCGGGTCGAGCGGAAATCCAGCAACCTCCGATGCGCCTCCAAGTTGAAAATCTGGTTTAACCGTCGTTTCCGCATCAGGTCGATATACGCTTTTGCATCTTCACGCTTTGCACAAAAAAATGTAGGGACGTTTTGTTTGATCTCTCCATATTTATAGGGTGCACAAGTCAATATATTGAGTTCGGCTAGGGTCCCAGGCGCATTGAATACCAAGACAGTGCATTCAATCATGAAAAAACCCGCTTAAAGTTTTTGGGTTGATCAATTGCTACTCCTAAATTCGGCTGGGGGGCTCTGATGAGTTCAGGTATTTGAGGCATCCACTGTCGTCGTCGTGAACTCAAGTGGGCATCCTAGATGTGGGGTCCGCACGGTTCCTTAATTGCGGCGCAGATTCGGCGCTTGAGTTACTTCTTCGTTGCACGATGAAATATAGTCGATGCGTTTAGCCAATTCGATAAGTGTTTCGAACGCCTGTTCGCTCCGTGCGCGCGTCGACAATCTCATAATACTCAAACCTGTTCGGACTTGGGATAAGAGGCGCTGAAGTACATCTTGTAGGCCTGAAAGTAGTTTGTCCTCCAAAAGAAACCGCCCGCCGGGAGGACCCGGCGGGCGGCACATCGCAACAGTCTTTAATCGCGATTACTTGTCGAGCCAGACCTGATCGAGGTGCTGGTTCAGATAGTGGCTCGGCGCCTGATTCCAGCCCTTAACATAGGACCGGTGCGGATTGATTTTGAACCACCAGTAATTGATCATGAAGTGCGACTGCTCCCACAGAACACGCTTCTCGAACTTACGCATGATCGAGGCTTGCTTGGCAGGGTCACTCTCACGGTTCATCTGGTCGTACCACTTATCAAGGGTGCGATCGATGAAGCTGGCGTAGTTGTTACCGGTCTTGTCTTTCGAGATGAACTTCGCCGCATCGACGACAGGGTTCACGACAGACTGGCAGTTAAAGTCGATACCGACTTGGTAGGTCTTCTTTTTACGCAGACCGTCGAACCACGGGCCCGTCGGCAGAACTTGCTGCTCGATGTCGAGACCAATCTTCTTCCACTGGTCGATCATCCACGTGCCGACGACCTTGTAAGGCTGATCGACTGCGCGGTTGTGCAGCTTGAAGTCGACTTTATGACCGGCTTCGGCCATTAGCTTCTTCGCCATAGCCCGACGCGCCTTGTTGTCGGGATTGTAGGTCGGCATCTCCATGAGCTGCTCTTTGGTCGCCGCCAGCGGGTGTTTCGGGAACACCACGCCGCCCGGCGTCCGCACCAGAGCGATCTTCGAGAGATACTTCGAGCCACCCCAGCGATCCATCGCAAGGCTCAAAGCTTGCTTGAAGCGCGGGTCCTTTGCAGCAGCATGGAAGGCCGGTCCACCGTTCGCCGTAGGATTGACGTTGGTCGATGCACCCATGACGCAGTTCCAGTCACCTTCTTGGACGGTGATCTTGTCACCCAAGGCATTGACCAGGTCGTCACGTGTTTTCGGCGGAAAACCGCGGAACTCGATCGCCGCTCGATCGCCACGAATGGCCTGAACGCGAATCGCCATCTTAGGCGCGGAAATCGCTTTGTAGCCATCGAGATACGGCAGCGCCTTGCCGTCCGCACCCATGTGGTGATAGCCCGGACGGGACTTACCTTCGACGAACGCGCCAGGCTGATGCTGGACGAACGCGAAAGCGCCTGTGCCGTTGATGTTCTTTTGATGCCAGGACATTCCGTGCTTCTCCAAGTCGGCCTTGGAATAGACGAAATTGAACGGCGTCGCCAATGCTGGCAGGAAGCCAGGTGAGGCGTATTTCAGGTCGAAGACGAGAGTGTAATCGTCCGGAGCCGAAATCTTCTCGACCATCCCGAAGAAGCCCTTACGCACCGACGGAACGCCTTTGCCCGGAAAGATAATCTTGTTGTGCGTCGCAAGGACGTCCTGAGCGGTCATCTTTTGGCCGTCATGGAAGGTCACGTTCTTCTTAATCTTGAAGGTGTAACGCTTGCCGTCATTGGTCGGCTTTGGAATTGCGCCCTCGCAGACATCGCATTGGAACGCGGTCGGCGATTGCGGGTTGTTCGGATCGACCCGCATCAGCAGGCTGTAGAACGGCCGGATCGGATGGATCATGCCGAACGTCGATTCCTTATGCCCGTCAAATGACGGGATCTTACTGCCAACGACGAGATTCAACACGCCGCCGCGCTTCGGACTCTTCGCAAGCGCTCCGGTAGTCGCGCCAACGACGAATGCCGCGCCGACGCCCATCGCCAGCGCAAATTTGGCCTTACTGTTCATGTCAGTAATTCCTCCCTAGTGTGCGAGGACTCCTAAATTAATTAGGTCCCCCTATTGAAACAGCCGCGGTGTCCTCGCGGAGCTACGACTAAGTACATTCTCACGTATCGCGCCGTGCAACGCAAGCTGCTTTCCGGTTTGAAATCAACAAACGGTTTCTACATCTATAGTGTGTAATTGTTTGAAGAATTTAATGCATTGAGGGAATCCAGTCTTTGCCGTGTCTTATTGCAGCGAAAACGCTGCGCCAGAGAGGGGGCAGCGTTTTACTTTTGTTGAGTGAACAAGATGCAGAATGTCGCAATAATCGGCGGCGATCTGATCG
>DJKK01000018.1 GCA_002434595.1 Alphaproteobacteria bacterium UBA6544
GGTGAGATCATGTCCGGATACACACATTTCACGGTGAAACCGCTTTCCGGCAGCGTAGGGGCCATCTTGGGTGGCATCGATATCTCGCGTGATCTTTCATCGGAAGAGCTGGCATAAATTCGGCGTGCCTGGCACGAACATCTTGTGATCTTCTTTCGCAATCAGACGCTATTTGACGAACGCCTGATGATCTTTGGGCGTCGCTTCGGCCATCTCTACATCCACCCGAACCTCGCGAAGAAGGGGTGCATCCGGAAGTTATCCACGTGGTCAAGGAGCCTGAGGCGACGCGCGTCGTCGGCGCCGAGTGGCATACGGGCACAGGTCATGTCGTATGCCCGCCGATGGGCGCGATTTTATATGCCCTGGAACTGCCAGCTAAGGGAGGCGACACGCTCTTCGCCAATCAGTATCTCGCCTATGAAAGACTTTCGGACGGACTGAAGTGTATGCTCGACGGTATGAAAGTTGTGCACGACGATAGCCGTGTCGCGGGACCAAACGCAAACAGGGGCCGCTCGACGGCGCCCCGCGACGACGACGATTGGCGTCCGACGGCGAACGCCCATCCCGTCGTCCGCACCCATCCGGAAACTGGCCGCAAGGCGCTCTACGTGAATGTCGCATCAGCGCATCATTTCGAAGGCATGACGCGGGAAGAGAGCGTGCCGCTGCTGCAATACCTCTTCAAGCAGGCCACACGTCCCGATTTCACCTGCCGGTTTCGCTGGGAGCCGGGGTCCGTCGCTTTTTGGGATAACCGGTGCCTCCAGCATATTGCGGTCAACGACTACCATGGCTATCGCCGCGACATTTGGCGGGCCCAACTCGCCGGCGAACGGCCCGTGTGAGTGTTATTGTCCCTCGTCCGAGGAGCCAGGGCCCAGATCAGACTAGAACTCCCGCAAATTAACTGAAGCCCCGATCTTGCTCACGCAATTCTGCGGAATGGGATTTGGTTCTATCTTCAGTTGTATGGCCGTAATGACAAGCATGGAAAATCCACCTATTCATTGTCGATGACGACCGAGACACCGCCGCCTGATCATCCGCCCTTTCTTTACGGGACAGCCTGGAAGGAAGATGTCACCCGACGGCTAACCCGAATGGCCCTGAAGCAGGGATTCCGCGGCATCTATACGGCGAACCAGCGTAAGCATTATTTTGAAGCCGCGGTGGGCGAGGGGATTGCCGTTGCGATAGACCAAGGATTGGTGACCCGCGAGGAAATCTTTGTCCAGACCAAGTCCACCCATGTTCGCGGACAGTACGAGCGTATGCCGTATGACCCGAAGGCGCCGGTGAGCGAACAGGTCCAACAGTCCGTTGCATCCTCGCGGGAACATCTGCGGATCAATTATATCGACAGTCTCATCCTGCATGGGCCGACGGTGCGGAAGGGGCTCGCCGCTGCCGATCTTGACGCTTGGAAGGCGATGGAGGCGCTGCACGGCGAGGGGACGGTCGGGCATCTGGGCGTCAGCAATGTTTCGCTGGAACAGTTGCAGACGCTCTACAAGGTTGCCCGTGTCAAACCGCGCTTTGCCCAGATCCGCTGCTACGCGACGCGAAACTGGGACCGCTATATGCGCGATTTCTGCGCCGCGAATGGTATCGCCTACCAGGGTTTCTCGCTGCTAACAGCGAACCGGCAGGTGCTGTACCACGTTAATAGGAAGGATTTTGCTGGTCGTTACGGCAAACCCCCCGCCACAGGTAATCTTCCGCTATGCCCTGGAAGGCGGAATGCTGCCGATTACGGGAACGCGCAATGCCGAACACATGGCCCAGGACCTCGATATCTTCAGCTTTCAACTGACCGTGCAGGACCACCGCACGATCGAGGCAATGGCCGGTGAGGGCGGTGGGATGCCGTTCCGAGTCACAATTATAGAGACCGGAGGAAGTGAAATGAAATTCGGTGGTATGGTCGCAACAAAGATCGACGACTGGCAAATCTTCAAGGAATTGGAAGACCTCGGTTATGACAGCGCCTGGGCGCCTGACAGCCAGATGATCTGGTCGGATTGTTATGCGACGCTGGCGCTCGCTGCCGCCAACACCTCGCGCATCCGGCTTGGTACGGGGGTTGCCATTGCTGGAACGCGGCTCGCGCCCGTCACCGCCCATTCCATCGCCTCCGTCGCGAAATTGGCGCCGGGCCGTACCTTCCTTGGTATCGGCACCGGGCATACGGCAATGCGGATTATGGGACAGAAACCGGTCGGGCCGAGCGCATTTCGCGAGTACCTCCGGGTCGTGCGGGGGCTCCTCGACGGGAAGGAGGTCGACTACACCCAAAACGGCGAGACGCGGCCGATCCGCTTTCAGGACCGGAAGCTGAAAAGCCTCAATCTGGAGGACCGGATTCCGATTTATGTGGGCGCGAACGGCCCGAAGGCGCTCGCCGCGACGGGAGCCTTTGGCGACGGCCGGATCAGTGCGGGAACGGAGCCGCTCTCTGTCATGCAGAATAACATGGACCGGGTCCAAAGAGGCGCGGAGGAGGCGGAGCGCACTCTGCCAGAGGGTTTCCATACGGCCATGCTAACCTATTCTAGCGTGCTGCGCCCCGGTGAGACACTGGAGAGCCCCCGTGTAGTGGACGAGGTTGGTGCTCCAGTCGTGTCTTCATTGCATTTCTGGTACGAAATCATGCTCCAGCGCGGCAATGATGGGTTCATCCAGGAGGCCGTCCGCGAGGATTGGGAAGACTACAAATGCTATGTGGAAGCCATGCCCGAAGCGCGCCGCCACCAGACCCTGCACGAGGGCCACTGCGCATTCCTGCCGGAAGCGGAGCGCCGGTTTGTGACGCCTGCGATGATCAAGGCGACCGCGGGTCTCGTCGGCTCTCCGGATGATATTCGGGAGGAGATCGGCAGGATGGAAACGGCAGGCCTCAAGGAAATATTGTTGCTACCGCCCATCCACAGCGCCCGGCAGAATTTTCGGGAGTTCGCGGACAAGGTAATATTCGCACGCTAACGGGGGGTGTCATTGCCGCGCGGGGGGATGACGTTTGTATTGACGAGTTCGAGCGGCGTACCGTTGCAAAACAACAGTGTCTATAATCCCGTTTCAGGCTTTTTCCCATCCGGACGCGGCGGCGTTCTCCTTCGTCTTTCAGTTCTGCCACGTTCTCTGGATCGACATAGTCGTCAACCTCGCGCCAATCGTCGGCGTTAGCCCACTCGAATGGTGCCCGTACCGTTGTTTGTAGGGCTTCGACGCTCTTCAGTAGGCTGACGGCTGGTTTGGCGATCTCCATCTGCATGCAGAGGTCGTATGGATTGTCACAAGGGTTGCCGAGTGGGAAGTCGACAAAAATGAAGCGCGGGAAGGCGCTGTGTTCGACAATGTCCTTGCCGGAGCCGACGACGACCGTCGGGATGCCATTCTCTTCAAGATGTCTGGCGGTCAGACTTACGGCCTGATGGCAGAAGAGTCACAACTGGACCAGCAACGCTGCGTCGGCGCCGTCCTTCACTAGGCGGTCGAGGATTTGTGGGGCGTCGTGCTAAATAGTCACACTGTGGTTGCAGAATCGCGCCGATGACCCCTTCCTCGGCCAATTCCTGCATAGCGAGGAGGGGCAGGTAGCTTTCCCGGTCCTGGGTGTGGGTCGATTCCTTGTCCTAAGCGAGGTTCTGGTCGTAGAGGCCTCCCGGCGCATCCGCGACTGCCTGAGACCAGACCTGCTTCTTCGGCGGTTTGTCGTCACTCCACTCACCTGGCGGGTCGGACGTGGTGACGAGCGCGATCTTCGCTTTGGTGAGCGGTGTGTGAAGGGAGCGGTTTCGTTCTGGGCCCAGCGGTAGTCGCTGGGATATCCGAGCGCGCCGTAATACATCCGCGCACGATGCATGTAGGGTATGGGCGTATTAGTCATATGACGTGCATATATAAAACGGGATGAATGCGGCGATGTTATTCGCATTCCCGGTGTTGCCCCTGGCGCGAAACGGGACATAATCGCCAAGAGACTATACTGGAGGAAAGACGATGCCGACATTCCCCTTTGAGATGGTTTCCCTGCCAGAGGCGCGTAGCACCGTGAAGCCGCGCCAGACCGGGATCACCATGATGGTGGATTTCAATCTTCCCGTCGGTCGGCTCGAAGACCTCTTCGGGCTTGTCGGTCCCCACGTTGATCTAATCAAGATCGCGGTCGGTACGGCGCGTCTCTACCGGGAGACCTATCTTGGGCAGAAAATCAGACTTTGCGAAGCTTATGGCGTGAAGCCATTCATCGGCGGGCAGTTCCTCGAATACGTAGTGGCGACCCAGGGGGTTGACGCCGCGCCTGCTTTCTACAAGGA
>DJKK01000213.1 GCA_002434595.1 Alphaproteobacteria bacterium UBA6544
GTCATGGTCCTTATGGCCGTCCGCGTGGCCATGTTTTTTCTCGTGGCCGTGATTGTCCCTCTTATGATCGTCATGCCCATGCTTAGCATGATCACCATGTCCGTCGGCGTGATCTTTCCCTTCCTCGAAAGGGATCGCCTCAATCCCATTGGTCGCAACGATAGGTGTACCGCTAAAACCAGAAGCTTTCACAAGGCGGTCGATCCAACCTTCGAATTCGAGACCGTTCACGAAGAGTACCTTGGCTGACTTGACTGCGCGCGCGTCTGCGGGCGTGGGCTGATAGACATGCGTGTCGCCGTTCCGGCCGACGAGTGTAATGACCGAGACATGATCGCCCCCGACCCGCTTTACCATATCGCCGAGGATTGAAAATGTGGCAACTACGGGCACCGGTTTATCCGCCTGCGCAAAAGCAGGGCTCGTAAGCAAAAAAGCGAAGAGGCCCATTGCGAAACTCAAGATAGTTCTGTGGTTCGTCATAGGATTGCCTTTCAGGTTTCGATCCGGGGTTGGAGGGCGGCTCTTGCAATCAAGCCGCCCACTGGCCCGATAATGATTGACAGGACGTAAGCGATGCCTGCAACAAGGATGATTGCCGGCCCGGACGGCAAACTGAAATGGTATGAGAGCAGTAATCCGCAAAGGCTCGACAAAATTGCCGTGATAACGGCGGCAGCTAGCAGTCCGCCGATGTTGCTGGCCCAAAACTTCGCAGCAGCGGCAGGCAGGATCATAATTCCGACTGCCATCAGCGTGCCAAGCGCATGAAATCCGCCGACCAAATTCAGCACAACAAGTGCCAGGAAAGTTAAGTGCGTAATCGCGCTGAGGCCGCTAACCGATCGCAGGAATTGTGGGTCTGCGCATTCCAGGACAAGCGGCCGAAACACGGCCGCCAGGACCAGTACCGAGAGGCTCGCAATCGAGCAAAGCATAATCAATGTCGCATCGTCGAGCGCCAGTACCGTACCGAACAGCACATGCATCAAATCCACGTTGCTGCCACGGGTTGAAACGATAAGCACGCCAAGCGCGAGCGAAATCAGATAGAAGGCGGCAAGGCTGGCATCCTCGCGTAGAGCCGTAACGCGGGTAACGAAGCCTGAGAGCAGAGCCACCGCCATACCGGCGATGAGCCCGCCAATTGTCATGGCGCCCAATGAAAGCCCAGAAATCAAATACCCGACAGCGGCGCCCGGCAGGATCGCGTGCGCCATGGCATCTCCAGTCAGACTCATTCGCCGCAGCATGAGGAATAGGCCTACCGGTGTCGCCCCAACGGAGATCGCTATGCAGCCAAGCAATGCGCGCCGCATGAAACCAAACTCCGTAAACGGCGCGACCAATATCTCCCAGATCATGCCGGTATCCGGCCGCAGACATGCGGTGGGCCCAAGCAGGCTTCGCACATTTGGCGGGCGCGGAACTGGTTTTCGGAGGTCAAGACCCGTTTTGTCGGCCCATGGGCGACAAGTTCGCGGGCGAGCAAGATAGTGTCCGGAAAGTACGAACGGACCGTCTCCACGTCATGCAGGACCACAATCACCGTGCGTCCTTCGCCATGCCATCGCTGTATGACGGAAATAAGATCCGCCATCGTGTGTGCGTCGATCGCGGTAAAGGGTTCGTCCAACAGCACAAGCCGAGCGTCCTGTAGCAGAAGCCGCGCGAACAACGCCCGCTGCAGCTGACCGCCCGAGAGCGTTGCAATGGCGCGTGATCCGAACCCCGTCAGCCCAACAGCGGCAATGGCGGCGTCGACACGCGCCCGGCGTTCCCGTCCAAGCCACCCAAATGGGCCGATTTCACGCCAGAGACCCATAGCAACGAGATCTACCACCGAAAGCGGGAAGGACCGGTCGAGATCCGACTGTTGAGGCAGGTATGCAATATCTTCACGGTTCATCGCGCCGAAGGTTACCCGACCTTCCAGCGGCGTGAGCGAGCCGGTAATCCCTTTGAGCAAGGTGGATTTGCCGGCGCCATTGGGGCCTACGATGGCTGTCAGGCTACCCACGGCAATCTCGGTCTGGAGGTTCTGAACCGCCGGGAGCCGGTCATAGCCCAGCGTCAGATCGTTGAATAAGAGAGCAAGTGTCATTGGGGGCCTCAGCTTCCAGTCGCCCACAAGAAACCTATCCATAGCGACGCGACGATGAGCGTCGATGCCGCCAATCTTGGTCCTGCACCGAGAAGAATCAGGCGAAGCATTGACTGGCGCCCGGTCATCCGTGCACCCTCTTGGCCTCGCATCGGCCGAAATGCATGACTTCTATGAGTTTCCGCCACGGTTCCAGTGTCACTAAGTTATTTCCCAATCAAATTTCTCTAACAAACGATAAATGTTATGTTATAACATAACATCAATTTGCAACAAGCACAATATCTATAACGACTCTCATTACCTTTGAAATTTATTCGGTTGCGAGGATTTCATAGAACGAAATTAGCCTCCCCAGTCCAAACAAAAATAACCATGCTTCAGTTCGAAAGCCAAATTAAGTCACGCGGCCAACAGGTCCAGTGCGTCCCGAATGAGGTCGATTGAGCGCCGTTAAATGGACAACGGACAACGCATCCGTCAAGACGGCTTGCAGTTCGTTGCAATGCACATTCGTTTGCACACCGTGCCATTCCGAGTCAACATCATTTCGTCGGAATAGGACCAGATGGGGGGATCCCGATTAAAATGACCGATCATCTTTTGCTGGTACAGAAGGGGCGAATGCTGGAGGCGACATTCAACCGCCCGGAGGACAATGGCGTCTCCGACGGCATGGCGCGCGAACTGTCTGCCGCGCTTGCTGTTGCGCACGAGACCTCGGATATGGTTTTGCTCAGAAGTGTCGGGCCGGATTTCTGTACTGGCCGTTTGAGGGATCCCGATGCAGGCCCACCGCACCCGGAAGCCTATTCCCGCCGTCCGGAATATGACTCGATATTCTACTGTTACCGCGCGATCCGCGACGCGCCGATCCCCGTGGTCGGTGTTATCGAAGGCCGCTGCATGGGCTTTGGCACAGCGGTCGCGGCATGCTGCGACGTCTCCTTCGCCAGCGGCAACGCGCGTTTCAACATTCCCGAGATGACGCATAAGGTCATGCCGACAATGGTTATGTCCGCGCTCTACGACCGGATGAACCGCAACGCTATCATGTGGATGACCTATTCGGCGGAGTTCATCGACGCCCAGCAGGCAATGATGTACGGGATTGTCAGCCGGGCGGTCGATGCCGATAAGCTCGAGAATGAGGTCGCGATATTCTGCGAGACGCTCCTAAGCCGACCACGCCCTGGAATTCTCGGTCTCAAGGAATATTTGCGATCAGCGCCACGTATGGATTCGCAGGGCGCGCTCGACTACGCGCGCAGCATCCACTCGATGATCAATACCGCGACGGCGATGAAGGAGTAGTCGCTTTGGGAGCGGGACGCCCCCCCGTCACCGCCAACCACCGCCGCCGGTAACCAAGACAGTGTCGGCAGTCATATACGTGCAGGCGTCGGAACACAT
>DJKK01000246.1 GCA_002434595.1 Alphaproteobacteria bacterium UBA6544
AATCGTCAAATGGCTCTTTGCCGGCGGGCGGCGTGATTACAAACGTGTTGAGCGTCATCGCGATCAGCGTGTAGTACCCGCAAAGGACGACTAGTTCGACAGCGCCGGAGTGGCCGAAAGCGTCCACGGCGGCGTCGAACGTTGCGTCATCAACGTTGTGCATTTCGTTTAGCTGTTTGGCGAAACGATAGACCAGCTCGGTTTTACCATCGGAGAATTGCGGTTCCCTGCGCGTCCTCACCGCTTCAATAATGTCTGGATCCAGGCCTTCGTCAATTCCGATCGGCGCGTGCGCAAAAAACTCATATTGTGCCGATGCGTGCCGTCCCGTCACGAGGATTGCAAGCTCGCGCAGGTCACCAGGCAAGGCACCTTCATAACGTAAATGCCCTCCAACCGCTTGCACCAGGTCGCCAAGTTCGGGCGCATGAAGCAACGCCTTAAACGGCCCCCTCACCCCGCCCCGAGGGCCAGATTGAATTCTGTCATAGACGCGCTTCTGCGCATCCGTTAAGGCGTTCTCATCAAACTCGGGGAGGCGTGTCATCATTCACTCTCTTTCCTAATAGTCTTTATAAACAAATAAATCTTATTATCTGTTTTAAATAGATAACTTTACCTGCGCATATCTACTAATCGTCGCCACATGGACAACGGATTACAACTCCAATAGATAGGGTGTATAACATTCGTTGGCAGCCTGACAGAAGCGGCACCGATTCCGGAATTAAGCTCATGAATTAAGTTATGGCGCTACTTATTTGTGTGCTTAGTCAATTAATGACATTCCCTTCATATGTGCATGTTTATCATCAAATTCTTGGCACATTCCATCAAATTGATGGCCCCTTATCCCTCCGCGCACCGTGTTCGGTTCGATTTCACGATAAAAATCTTTCCAACTTTCAGGCAAACGAGGGGACCTAATTGGAGCAATCCACAGACGATATAGAAGTCGTTTTTTATCGGCTTCAGCAAAATCTTCGTAAGCAGATCTGGAATGAAAAACAGTATTATTATTCATTATTTGGAGATCACCGGGTTTCAAGTACATTGTATGGAGATGTGTTGATCTCTGGATAATTTCGCCAAGGCACTTCAGGATTTCATTCTGTTTTTTTGAAAATTTTGGAACACCATCCAAATCTTGTGCCGTCCTGAGGCGATTCCAATTCCACTTACCGAAAATAAGCCCTTCACATTCTTCGAATAATTTTTGACCATAAAACGGCCCCTCATCTGCAGCTTCCTCTTGTTGTCGGCTAAAATAGTAGAGCTCGTCTTGTGCTGCATCCGCTAAATCTGGACGTTCTTTAACAAATTGGTGCCAGACGGCTATGCTTGAAGTAATCATGCTCAAGCCGCCTGATTTAGCAGTATTAAAGCAACCCAGGGTTGATATATCTGCCCCGTCCGTATGGAATGTTAGTTTAGCGTTTGAGGAAAAGCCCCGCCCGCTAGCAGCTCGATAATTAGTCCCAACATCCTGCACTTTGGCCAGGTACTGTGACGATTTTCCTTGTGGCCGGGGTACGCCGACATGAAGACCAATCGCCCAATTCAAAAAGCCAAATTCTTCTTCAGTGAGTTCATCGCGAGGTAAATTATCTAAGACTACTAAACCACCCCCTTGCATTGTTTCTTCTACAGCCTGATCAATGATCGGAAGCGCTGGACCAAGATCCATTTCTGAATAATCGTAATCGAATAGATTACAATCAGGCTGGTAAACTTTTTTCGAAAATAAAGTTAAAAATTTGCGCGTTTTATCATCGAGAGAAAAACGCCAGTAATTAGAATGCTGTAAATGTTTCGATAACCAGCCCTTCATGCGGCGTTCATTCTTATTCTGTGACATATTACAATCCCGTCAGTTATCGGCTTAATACAACGAAAAAGTTTAATGAATATAACGTTTTAGTGAGACAGACCCAATACCCAATAGCATTTTGCGAGTGCTTCTTGGTCACATTTTCTTATTAGCGGACACAACCACGTCATAATGTCTGGATAAAATTACATAATCTTAAATTTGGAACAAATTTGTAACACCCTTATCTGAAATCCTCCGACAATTTTTAACAAATCGGATATACAATAATATCGTCAGATTGTGTATTCCTATACAAATTTCAACTAAACTGCACCGTTGCGATATTGGATTTTGCCCAAAATATCTCGATTCTACATGGCATAAATGGGACAAGACTGTCGAATTCTCTACTTCCCCTTGCTCCGAATTGGCTTAATATTGATTTCCCTAAGGAGATATCGCTCATGCCTGACAGCCTGCCGACCAATTCGAAAATTGTAGCCGCTTACCGTGAACGAACGTTGAAGTCCGCGGAACTTGCAGCCACCGCGCGCGAAATGTTCCCAAGTGGCATTACGCATGACTCGCGGCACACGGCCCCTTATGGAATTTATGTCGATCACGCCAAAGGATCTCGAAAGTGGGACGTGGATGGTAACGAATATGTCGATTATTTCGGCGGCCACGGCGCTCTCATTCTGGGCCACAATCATGAAGGTGTAATCGCGGCAGGCCATCATCAACTCGACAAGGGAACCCATTTCGGTGCGAGTCATCCGGCGGAAGTCGAATGGGGGGAACTTGTAAAGGATATGGTTCCTTGCGCCGAACGCGTCCGTTTCACATCCTCCGGCACCGAAGCCAATCTGATGGCGTTCCGGTTGGCACGAGCCTTCACAGGCAAGTCGAAACTCGTTCGTTTTGTGTGCCACTTTCACGGCTGGCAGGACCATGTCGCGTTTGGCGCTAAAGGAGGTGTCCCCGACGGCCCGGTACCTGGCGTCCTTGACGGCATCATCGAAAATGTCGTCCTGATCGAGCCCGGAAACGAAGACCTAATGCGAGAGACACTATCGTCGCGCGACGATATAGCCGGTGTCATTCTGGAGCCAACCGGCGCCAGCTTCGGCCAAATTCCGGTGACCCGCGAATTCGTCGCAGCCCTGCGCGATGCCACAACCGAAAATGGTACACTTCTCTTGTTTGACGAGGTCGTCACCGGGTTTCGCGTTTCACCGGGTGGGGCACAAGGCCATTACGGTATCACTCCGGATCTCACGTCGCTGGCCAAAATCCTTTCCGGCGGACTGCCGGGGGGCGCTGTTTGCGGTCGTGCGGATATCTTGGAACTCCTCGATTTTGAAGTAGCGGAGAAAAAAGGCTTTCAGAAGATTGGGCATCAAGGAACGTACAATGCAAACCCCATGTCCGCGATCGCGGGTGTCGCCGCACTTAAGGAAATCCGGTTCGGTGGCATCTGCGAGCGCGCAAGTGAAAATGGCGCGAAGATAAGAAACCAAATGAATAAAATGTTTTCCGAGGAGAACGTGCCGTGGGCCGCCTTCGGAGACCATTCCGCTTGGTACGTCTACACCAACCCGGAAGGCCAGGACATCGACCCGATGAGCTTTGATGGCTACGCCGAAACCTTCGAACACATGAGCCATTCCGGCAGCCATCCCGCCGCTCGCAAACTTCGCCTCGCAATGTTGGTCAACGGGGTCGACATCACCAGCAAACCAGGCGGCACCGTTATGGCGGCTCACACCGACGAGGATATCGACATTACCGTCGAAGCCATGCGGCAGTCGGTCCGCATGTTGCGCGAAGAAGGCGATATCTAGAAAGCGTCCGGCCGGCGGGATCTGCCACCACCGACAAGGATAGCAGGCGCCAACAGATATCGCCTAAAGCGCGACCCGCTAGAGGTTAGGCATAAGATCGTTCTGAATTTGCGACGTGCGCGCCTCATTTGCTGCGATGACATGTTCTTTGTACGCAGTACGACCGGCCAGACGCTCGTAATAAGCTTCGACGTTAGG
>DJKK01000198.1 GCA_002434595.1 Alphaproteobacteria bacterium UBA6544
GGGGAATCCGTCGAAGCTAACTCGGTGCACGGTTCCGATGCGCAGGAGACTGCGGCTTGGGAGATCTCGTACTTCTTTGCCGGTCTGGAAATCGTGGGCTGATAGGCGTCTTACAGGTTGAATTAACGAAAGAAAAAGGCGCGCCCAAGGGCGCGCCTGTTCTGTTCGGATGATGCCCGTCGCGTCTCAAACCAGCGTCACAGCCATCACTAGCAACAGGATGGAGATGCCAACCACCGAAACAGTGAACAGCTTGCACATGCGTTCCCACGTCCGGAGATGTTCCTCCGAAGATTTGCGATAATCCAATTCCGGAACCATTGCCAATCAACTCCCCAAAACTTCAACCGTGTAAATTAGGTATACGCTGGCGCGTTTTGACGCAAGGCGTCCGTCTAATTATGGGGCGGGATTTATTGTCGCAACCGGTGCGCCAAGGCCGGCATCATCTATCAGGGCACGCTCTGCTTTGACGCGAACCCGGTTTTCCGCGATCAGTCTTACGGCGAGCGGATAAATGACATGCTCTTGTTCCAGAACCCGCGCTGCGAGTGTGTCGGCATCGTCGCCCGGCAGGACCGGTACGGCGGCCTGAACAATGACCGGACCCTCGTCCATCTCAGGCCGGACATAGTGGACCGTACAGCCGGTGTAGCGTACGCCTGCCTCTAAGACCCGTTCGTGTGTATGCAGCCCCTTGAAAGCCGGAAGCAGCGACGGGTGTATATTGATAAGTCGGTCCCTCCACTCTTCGACGAATGTTGCCGTGAGCAACCGCATGAATCCTGCCAGGACGACCAGTTCGGCGCCGGAACCCAGAATTTCTTCGCTGAGCGATGATTCGAAGCTCTCGCGGTCGGGATAGTCTCGGTGCGGCACGACGGCGGTGGAGATGCCGGCAGCGGCGGCCCGTTCGAGACCACCAGCACCCGACACATTCGAGATGACACGGACAATTTCGGCGGGGAAGGCTGCGGTTGCTGCCGCTCCGATTAGCGCTTGGAGGTTGCTGCCGCGCCCTGAGATCAAGACGGCGAGCTTCAGGTACTCCCCCATAGTCAATCCACCAGGACGATATCGGGACCATCGCCCCGTGCCGTGATCGCCCCGATCTCGTAAACATCTTCGCCCGCGTCACGAAGTGCGTATACGACAGGGTCCATGGAGTCGGGGGAGACGATCAGCGTCATACCGATTCCGAGGTTGAAAGTTCGACACATGTCGTCCGCGGGAACCACGCCTGTCTCGGCAATCCAATCGAATACCGGCAGCGAAGGCCAAGTGCTGAGATTCACACGCACACTCAAATCGTTCGGAATAACGCGGGGTAGGTTCTCTGCGAGTCCGCCACCTGTGATATGCGCAATCGCATGGATGTCACCCGCGGCAATCGCGGCAAGACACGATTTGACGTAAATTCGGGTGGCCGCCAGAAGTGCCTCGCCAAGGCTCTGACGCGAATCGAATGGTGCTGGTGCGTCCAACCGTGCGCCGGCGCGGTCGACCACGCGGCGGACTAGCGAGAACCCGTTCGAATGGACCCCGTTCGAAGTGAGGCCCAGAACAATGTCGCCGTCCGCAACTCGGCTGCCGTCGATCAGCAGACTGCGTTCAACCGCACCGACCGCAAAGCCCGCGAGATCGAACTCGCCGTCGCTGTACATGCCGGGCATCTCGGCGGTTTCGCCACCGATAAGCGCGCAGCCGGCCTGGCGGCACCCGTCTGCGATACCGGAGACGACGGCAGCGGCAACATCGCCTTCGAGATGGCCGGTTGCGAGGTAATCAAGAAAGAAGAGCGGTTCCGCACCCTGCACGACAAGATCGTTGACGCACATCGCGACAAGATCGATGCCGACGGTGTCGTGAATTCCTGTCGCAAATGCGAGCTTCAGTTTGGTGCCGACACCGTCCGTTGCAGCGACAAGAAGAGGGTCATCGAATCCCGCGGCTTTTAAATCGAACAATCCGCCGAAACCGCCAAGAGTCGCGTCCGCGCCACGTCGCGCGGTGGATTGGGCAAGTGGTTTGATTGTCTCGACGAGCGCGTTTCCCGCGTCGATATCTACCCCGGAATCGCGATAGGTCATCGGGGGTCTGGTTGGCGTAGCGGCTATGGTGTCCTCGCGGCGAAGCTTGTATATATCTAAGGTCCGAAAATACTTCATACGGAGGCGTTTGCAATGTCCGATCGCCGGGCTTTGATCATCCGCGTGTGGGTAGTGGCCACCTTGCTCGCGGTGATATCGATCGCGCCGGCGGCGGCCGACATACTCTCCCTGTATACCGTGTCGGATATTGCGGTCGATGAACGCGCGTCGGATGAACTCGCGGCGAAGACCCGGGGCATCGAACAGGCACAGCAGGCGGCGCTTCAACAATTGCTCGAGAAGATTACCTTACTTGATGATTTCGACAGATTGCCGGACATCGACGCGGCGGTCGTCCAGCGAACGATACGTGATTACGCTATCAGGGAAGAGAAGTTTGGCGGCGGGCGGTATGTCGCGAATTTGAGCGTGCGCTTCAAGCGCCGTGCAGTGCGAGAGTTGCTGCGCGCACGCAAGGTTCCGATAGCCGAGACGGTTAGCCGATCCGTCCTTGTCTTGCCAGTGTACCGCGCTGCAGGTTCTATTCTGTTGTGGGATGAACCGAACCCTTGGTTCAATGCCTGGGCAAACCGACCCACCCCGACGGGCCTCTTGCCGCTGACCGTTCCGCTCGGGGATTATTCCGATGTCGCGGTAATCAGTGCCAATCAGGCGCACAACGGCAGCGAAGAACACCTCGCCGCAATTGCAAAAAAGTACGATACGATTGGTACGCTGGTGACGGTTGCGGAACTCGTCGTTGATCCGCGAAGCGGTTCGCCGACGATAGAAATCTCAATGAGCCGTTTCGGGAAGGCGGATGCCGGGCGGACTTTTGTGCGGAGTTTTTCCGGGTCGGCGGAGCAGGACGTCGACAATTTGCTGGCTGACGCCGTCGAAGCCTTGATCATTCGTGCTGAGGAAGACTGGAAACGCGACAATCTGCAGCGCGCCACCGGCCAGCAACAGCTGAGTATCGTGGTCCCGCTGATCTCTTTGTCTAGTTGGCTCACGGTCCGTGAGCGGATGACGCGCGTGTCGCCAATCATCGACATCCGTCTCGTACGCCTCTCGGTTAAGGAGGCTCTCGTCGATCTCAAGTATTCCGGTGGTCCGGATCAGCTTCGGTTGTCGATGGCACAGAGCGATCTCGATCTGGAGTTCGTGCGCGATCGCGGCGGCTATGTGCTACGCTTGGGTCGGCCGTGAGCCACGGGCCGCTCCTATGAATTTCATTCGCTCAGTGCCGAATGTAGTGACCGGACTTCGGTTGATTGCCGTACCAGCCGTCGTTATGTTGTTATTGAGCAACTCCCTGACAGCTGCATTCTGGATCATTGTCGCCGCCGGCATCAGCGACGGCCTGGACGGCTATCTGGCGAAACGATTGGATGCCGTGACGCGGCTCGGAACGTACCTTGATCCGCTCGCCGACAAAGCGTTGTTGATCGCTGTGTTTGTCTGTCTGGCAACCCTTGACCTGCTTCCGGGATGGCTCGTTTGTCTCATGATCCTGCGCGATATGCTGATTGTATGCGGCGTTCTGTTATCCCGGGTGACGGCGCTGGGTATTATGGTCGAGCCGACCACGATCAGTAAGCTCAACACTTTCCTGCAGATTTTCTTGGGAATGTGGGTGCTTGGTCAGGCGGTTCTCGCGGTGGATGTGCCCTATATCGTGGGAAGCCTGATTTTGCTTATCGTCCTGACGACGCTAGCTTCGGGTACGCTGTATCTCTTCCGCTGGACCGCGGGATATGGCGTTACGGCCGCAAGGGGGTGTGCAGAGGTGACCGGCGAATGACTACACGCCAACGTATTTTTTCCTGGATTGGGGCCTTCGCCGTATTCGTCGGATTCGTTATGCTGTTCGAATCCATTTTGTTGCCGTTCTTGGTGGGCCTTGCCGTCGCATATTTTCTCGACCCCATTTGTGACCGACTGGAATCCGCGGGCTGTTCCCGCGCGCTCGCGACGTCATCGGTTACTGCTGGATTTTTTCTTGTCGTTGCATTGGCGTTCGCGTTGATAGTGCCGGTGCTTTACAAGCAAGCCGTTGAATTTGCCGCTGATATGCCGCTTCTGATTGAGCGTATTGAAGCAAAGGTGCGCCCTTTCATCGAAGGCGTCGTGGACCAAAAGGCAAGCAACGAAGAAAGCTTCAAGAATATGCTGCGCGAGTCGTTAGGTGATATCGCGAAATTCCTCGGACGACTTGGATCGCAAATGGCCAGTGGGATCGGTGCAATTGCCAACATGGTCGCCCTGTTGATCGTAACGCCTGTCGTTGCGTTCTATCTCCTGCGGGATTGGGACAAATTGGTCTCAGCCATCGACGGCTGGTTGCCGAGCGAACATGCGCCGACGATCCGCGAGCAATTCCGCCTAATCGACAAGACTCTGGCAGGTTTCGTGCGAGGTCAGTTCAGTGTCTGTTTGCTTCTTGGTGTATTTTACGCGATCGGTCTGACTGCGCTAGGCCTGCCATTTGGCGCCGTGGTCGGGCTGGTGACCGGCATTTTGTCGTTTATACCCTATGTCGGCATGCTTGCCGGCTTTGGTGTTGGGCTCGGACTTGCGATCGCCAATTTCAACGATCCGTTGGATATCGGTTTGGTGATTGTGGTGTTCGTCGTAGGCCAAGTGATCGAAGGTAATTTCCTGACGCCGAAGCTCGTTGGTGACCGCGTGAATCTGCACGCCGCGTGGATTCTCTTCGCCTTGATGGGCGGCGGTGCTTTGTTTGGCTTCGTCGGCATTTTGCTCGCAGTGCCCGTTGCGGCGGTCATTGGCGTCCTGGTCAGGTTTGCCCTTGGACAATATCTCGCGAGTCCGCTCTATAAAGGCGGCTCCACGGAAGCCACGCCCGACGATCGAGATATCGTGTGACAGGCACGCGGCAGCTCATCCTCGATTTCGCGCACCGCCCCGCGCTTGGCAAGGCGGATTTCCTAGTGAGCGATTGCAACCGGACTGCGGTAGCCTGGATGGACCGCTGGCCGGACTGGCCGGCGCCCGCCCTCGCCGTATATGGGCCGCGTGGTAGCGGTAAGACGCATTTGGCGCATGTCTGGGCTGCCCGGTCCGATGCGGTCGTGGTGTGGGGGCAGGGCATCGAAAACCGCACCGCGCCGGATATTCTTGATGATGCGCTGAGCTGCGTGCTCGACCATGCGGACGACGTCTACGATGAAGAGGCGTTGTTGCATCTCTACAATTATGTCGCGGAAACAGGCGGCAGTTTGCTAATGATCGCGCGCCTTCCGCCGGCGAAGTGGAAAATCGATCTCCCAGATCTGTCCTCCCGGGTGGGGGCGGCTCCGGCTGTCGGTATTCACCCGCCGGACGATGAATTGCTGGGCGCGCTATTGGTTAAACTTTTCCACGATCGCCAGCTGAAGGTCGCCGATGACGTCCTAGTTTACCTATTGCCGCGGATGGAACGGTCTTTCGCCGCAGTAGGCTCCCTCGTCGACGCCCTCGACCGATTGGGCTTGGCGGAAGGACGCGCCGTCACCGTGCCTTTGGCGCGTACCGTGCTTGAAAAACTCGAAGAGAACACCGGCAGAACCGGAGAGGAATGAAAAATGGATTTGGGATTGTCGGGCCGCAAGGCCATTGTTTGCGCCGCGTCCAAGGGTTTGGGAAAGGCTTCCGCTCTCTCACTTGCGCGGGAAGGCGTCGATCTCGTGATCAACAGCCGCACGGCTGAGACGCTGGAAGCGACAGCCGCAGAGATTCGAAAGGAAACGAGCGTCAATGTTACCGCCGTCGCCTGCGATATCACGACAGATGAAGGCCGGGCGCAGGTCCTAGCGGCCTGTTCGGACCCGGACATCCTGATCAATAACGCGGGCGGGCCGCCGCCGGGGAATTTTCGTGATTGGGATCGCGACGACTGGATTAAAGCCGTCGACGCCAACATGCTGACGGCAATTTTCCTGATCAAGGCGGTTGTCGACGGTATGATGGAGCGCAAGTTCGGTCGCATCGTCAACATTACATCTGCCGCTGTGAAATCACCGATCGAGATACTCGGCCTGTCTAATGGAGCGCGGGCGGGTTTGACCGGATTTTGCGCCGGACTCGCCCGTAAGACCGCTATCAACAACGTTACGATCAATAATATTCTGCCGGGTCCCTTTGCGACGGATCGGTTCCATTCGAACATACAGACCCAGGCGGACAACGCGGGCAAGTCATTCGATGAGATGTTGGCGATCCGAAATAGCCAGAACCCTTCGGGGCGTGCGGGTGATCCGGCCGAATTCGGAGACGCATGTGCATTTTTATGCAGCGCCAAATCCGGCTTCATCGTCGGACAGAACCTCCTGCTCGACGGCGGCGCTTTCAACAGCACGTTCTAGCATTCGTGCCTTCGGGGGTGGGCGTCTGCGATGCGTACCTTTGAAAGCGTTCGCGTTATTGATTTTACGCAGGCCATCGCGGGGGCTCTCTTCAAACGCGAGCGGACAGGTGAAGGGGCGATGATCGACCTTTCGATGCAGGATGTTGGCGCCGGTTTAACCTCCCCGAACATGTCGCAGACCGCGTTTGGCTTCGAACCCGCGTTGATGGGCAGCCGGTCACTTTCCGGAAACCCGGTTACGGATACGCACCCCACGAAAGACGGTGTCCTTTTTCTGATGCCGGCGATCGAGGCGCAGACGGGGAAGGTCTGGGGCGTCATCGAGCGGCTGGAAATGGGCGACGACACGCGATTTGCAAGCCTGGAAGCGCGGATCGCGAACGAAGCGGCGTGCTTGGCGCTGTCGCATGAAGCGCTGGCAGAAGATTCGTCGGCGAACTGGGAACGACGGTTCGCGGCAGCGGGCGTCCCGGCCGGAGAAGAGCTGCGCCTACCGGATGTGCTCGACGACGCACAACTTGCGCATCGCGGGACCACCAAGGAAACCACCTCACCGTCCGATGGTCGTGCACTGCCCTACACAAATACGCCCTTTAAGATGACAGGCGAGGAGACGGGGATGGATTGTCCGCCGCCGATCGTAGGCGCCGTTACGAATGCCGTTCTTGTTGAAATCGGCTATAGAGATGCGGATATCGAAGCGTACCGCGCGCAAGGCGTTGTCTGACGCGGGATGGGCGCTCAGCCCAGGTCAACCTGGGATTTGAGCGAGCGATAGGCGAGGTCGATCACCAGATTTGTGGGGATGACGAATACGCCAAGTATCGGGACGCCCAATTTAGTCATTGGGTAATTCCGCTGGATAATCGCCTTATAGATGACACGGCCGATGCCCGGCCAAGCGAATATCGCTTCTAACACAACGGTGCCGCCCAACAGGTCAGAGAGTTGCAGTCCGCTGATCGTAAGCTTAGGGAACATTACGGTACGAAGGTTGTGTTTGAACGTTACCTTGCTTCCCGGCAGGTCAAGCGAACGCGCCGTATCAACGTATTATTTGTTCATCCCATCCAGCATGCTGGATGCGTAAGGCGGGTTGTGCAGGCAGCCTGACGAAACCTGATCGTGATTGCGGACAGGATTAGGTAGGCGACGCTTTTCTGTATGTTCTCCAGCGGGCCGTGTATCGCGACGACGGTAGCCAGCCGAGGTGTAGAGAGAACAATAATATGGCCATGATGGTGAACCAGAACTCCGGGATCGAAATCCCGGTGAGCGCCATGACCTGGACGCCATTATCGATATAGGTGTTGCGTTTCAGAGCTGCCAAGGTCGCCCTGTATCAGGCGGCCAACCCTTTCAGTGTATTGGATATAGATCGGTTGATCGAGGCCGAATTCCTTGGTCGAGGCGGCGCGGACTTCTGGATCTTCGACGTTCTCTTCGCCGAGAATATCGCTCGGCAGAAATTTTACCAAAGTGGAGACAACCACCGTCAACACGAACAGGACGGGGATGAGCTGTAGAAGAAAGCGTATTGTGTAAGCGAGAATCTAGCGACTTTTTGTCTCGGCTGCAGAATGAATTCGAAGGTAAGGCAACTCAGCGATCCCTAGCTTCGTCGCAATACCATTAGTCGAGCGCGTCCGGAATGGCGAGGCGGATGAGCCGTCCCGTTTGTGGCACGAGAACTGCCCAATCTTCGAAATTGAACTCGATTGTTGCAAGCGCGCATGTCGGAAACTTAATTGCCAGTTGTCTGAGAGCGGACGGTGTGCCGTCCGCTGACAGCTCAGCGGTTAAATTTTCAAGCGCCGGGTTGTGGCCAACCAAGAGCACTGAGCTCTCCGCCTGTGACACCTGTCGCAATTGGTCGTAAACCGGCGCCGTGTCGAAAGTGTAGAGTTGTTCTTCGACTTTAACCCGGTATGTCCCGCCCAGATGGGGTAGCACGCCAGCCAATGTTTCGCGGGCGCGTTGAGCGCTGGAACACAAGATCAGGTCCGGTCGTGCGTCGCAAACGGCGAGAAGGCGTCCCATGCGATCAGATTCGCTCCGTCCACGTTCCGTAAGGGGAAGTTCGATATCGGCAAATTCCGGCGCGGATTTTGCTTTGCCATGGCGTAAGAGATGCAGCGTAACCATATGATACCCTTGGCTATGTTGTTGCGGATGCGATACAAACGGCTACTCATCGTACAAATGGCCGGGACCCCTCTCTCTGCTAGATAATGTGGGCGGCGGCCGTGCCTCGGCAATCGCGATTAGAGAGTAAGACAATGGCGACGGTAAAGAAGTTCTGGAGCAATGATATTGCGGGCGCCGCGAATGCCATTCGCCTCGGCTCGGCGGAGAGATTCATCAACCGCGAACTGTCTTGGCTCGAGTTCAACATGCGTGTTTTGGAAGAGGCGAGAAACTCCGCCAATCCGTTGCTTGAACGCGTGCGCTTCCTATCGATATCCGCGAGCAATCTTGATGAGTTTTATATGGTGCGGGTGGCCGGTCTAAACGGTCAGGTCGCCGCAGGGGTCAGTGAAAGAAGCCAGGACGGATTGACACCGCACGAACAGCTGAATGCTATCCGGGCCAAGGTTTCGGAATTGCTTGACCACCAGGATGCCTGTCTAGCCGGACTTCTTGACGAGTGCGGGGCTGCGGGCGTGGACGTGGCGAAGGCATCGGACCTCGATGATGACGATCGGGAATGGGTTGCGTCCTGGTTTGATTGCCAGGTATTCCCGGTCATCACGCCGCTTGCTGTCGATCCGGCCCACCCGTTCCCCTTTATCCAGAATGGCAGTGTGGTATTTGCACTCGAACTCCGTCGTGAGATGGATGAACGGGAGATGAAGGGGCTGATAATTATTCCCCACCAAATCGACCGGTACGTGCGTTTGCCGGGCCCCGATATCCGGTTTATCGCTTTGGAAGAGATTATCGATTTGAACCTCGCCCGGTTGTTCCCCGGTTTCGACGTCAGTAGCCGCGGCATGTTCCGCATCATCCGCGACAGCGAAGTGGAAATCGACGAGGAGGCGGAAGATCTCGTGCGGACATTTGAGTCCGCGCTCAAACGACGGCGCCGCGGACATGTGATTCGTCTCGATTTCGATGGCAAAATGCCGGACGAATTCCGCCGCTTCGTCATGCAGGAGTTCGATAGCGAGTTGACCCATGTCTTCTCGCGGCGCGGGATGCTTGGGATTTCTGATATCAGGCAGATCATCGTCGATGAACGCCGCGATCTTCAATACGGGCATATGAACGTACGCTTCCCGGAGCGCGTCCGTGAGTATGGCGGCGACATTTTCGCTGCTATCCGGGCCAAGGATTTCGTCGTTCATCATCCTTATGAGAGTTTCGATGTCGTTGTGCAATTTCTGCGTCAGGCAACACGTGATCCCGCAGTTGTCGCGATCAAGCAGACGCTCTATCGGACATCCGATGAATCGCCCATTGTCGGTGCGTTGATTGAAGCGGCCGAAGCCGGAAAATCAGTTACAGCACTGATCGAGTTGAAGGCCCGGTTTGATGAAGAAGCGAACATACAGCTCGCGCGTGATTTGGAACGTGTCGGCGTTCAGGTCGTCTATGGCTTCATTGATCTGAAGACCCACGCCAAGGTTTCGCTTGTCGTTCGGCGTGAGGGAGCGGACTTGCGCACTTACGTCCACTTTGGGACCGGAAATTATCATCCCATTACCGCGCGTAACTACACGGATCTTAGTTTCTTTACCTCCGACGAAGCACTTGGCCGCGATGCGGCTCGCCTGTTCAACTATATGACAGGATACGCTACGCCTGATCGTATGGAGAAAGTTGAATTTTCTCCTGCGACCTTAAAGCCGACCTTGTTGCGGCTGATCTCAGAGGAGGTCGAGCATGCGCGGGCAGGGCGCCCGGCGACGATTTGGGCCAAGATGAATTCGCTGGTAGATGGTGAAGTGATCGACGCGCTCTATGCCGCCAGCGGCGCAGGCGTGAAAATAGAATTGTTCATCCGGGGCGTTTGCTGCCTGCGCCCCGGCATTCCCGGCCTGTCCGAGAATATTCGTGTCAAGAGCATTATCGGCCGCTTCTTGGAGCACAGCCGCATCGTATGCTTCGGCGCGGGCCACGGCCTGCCGTCCGCCAATTGCAAGGTGTACCTCTCGTCCGCTGACTGGATGCCGCGCAATTTGCATCGCAGGGTTGAAACATTCATTCCTGTCGAGAATCCGACGGTGAAAAAGCAGATCGTCGAACAGGTCATGGTTGCCAACCGAAACGATATTGCGCAGAGTTGGAAAATGCAGCCGGACGGCACATTCCAACGGCTTTCCACGGAAGTCGGAGAATTCTCTGCGCACACCTACTTCATGACCAATCCAAGCCTTTCCGGTCGTGGCCGAGCCCTCGAGAAATGCCGTCCTATGATGCCGTTGGCGCTACGCCGGGAGTGACCCGATGCCCGGTCTCCTGACAATCAAGAAAGCCGGGAAACGCAAGGGACCTGTCGCCATAATTGATATAGGGTCAAACTCGATCCGTCTTGTCGTCTACGATGGTGCGAAAAGGGCACCGCTGCCGGTCTTCAACGAAAAAGTCATCTGTGGCCTTGGAAGGAATCTCGACGACTCGGGACCGATGTCCCAGGAAAGCATCGAGCTTGCCGTTCATTGCCTGCACCGGTATGTGGCGCTCACCGAATCAATGGGTGTCCGGAGAGTTCAAGCGGTCGCTACCGCTGCGGTTAGGGACGCGTCAAACGGCGAGGCCTTTGTCGATCGTCTGAAGCATGAATGCGGTCTCGACGTAAAGGTTTTGAGCGGGGGACGGGAGGCCGCGTTGTCTGGTTACGGTGTTCTGTCGGCGATACCCGATGCGGCGGGTGTGATAGGTGACCTTGGCGGTGGCAGCGTTGAGTTGGTTCGCGTTGGCGAAGGCAGGCTGCATCAACGCGCGACATTGCCAATTGGTGCGTTGCGCGGTTTGCGCGCCGGCAAAGTCGGCGAAGAGGCCTCGGACCGATTTATCGATACGCACCTTAAGCAGACCGGTTGGCTGAATGAGGCCAAGGGTCAGAGCTTTTACGCTGTAGGTGGTGCGTGGCGCTCGCTCGCGCGAATCCATATGGACCAGGTTCGTTACCCAATTCACGTCATCCATCAATACGCCTTGGGCGCGCCGGAGGCGCTCGATTTTGCTCGTTTTGTCGGGAATCTCAGCCGAATGACTTTGGAAGGCGTACAAGGGCTCAATCGTCAGCGAATTGAATCCGTGCCCTATGCCGCACGTCTGCTGGAACGGTTGATTGGGGAGACCGAAGTCAAGCGTATCGTGTTTTGTGCTTACGGTCTGAGAGAAGGGTGTCTTTATGATCGCCTCTCGCGAAAGCGGAAGAGCGAAGACCCATTTTTAGCGATGACCCGCGAAGTGGGTGGCCGTGCGGGTCGGGCGACTTCGGACGGCAAGATGCTTGCCGATTGGATTGCGCCTGTCTTCGGTACGGAGGTGGCGGCCACGCAGCGGTTGCGCCATGCCGCTGCCAATCTCGCAGATATCGGTTGGTCGGAACATCCGGACTATCGCGCGGAACAAGTCTTTTTGAGGATTCTTCGGATGCCGCTTGTGGGCGTTGACCATGAGGAAAGGGCAATGTTGGCGCTGGCGGTAGCGTCCCGACATGCCGCCGTGGATAAGATTGTACGCCGTTGGCGGATCGATCAGTTGCTGCCAGGCAACCGCGTTGCGCAGGCGCGGTCGGTCGGCCTTGCAATGCGCCTCGCGTACACGCTGACAGGCGGTGCGATTGGTTTGTTGGAGACAAGCCGGCTCGTGCGGGATGGTGACCGTCTTTTACTGATATTACCGTCGCATGCGGATATTCTGGTGGGCGATGTCGTCGAACGCCGGTTCCGAGCGCTCGCGAAGTCGCTTCACTGCGAGTACGAAGTTGTCTTCGTCGAAGAGGCGCGACCCCAGGCGGCTGCCGGCTAGGCCGCTCTATTCCACGCGCATGCGCGTTTCATGACGGATAAAGTTTATCCGTTTCCCTTTCTGATCCCGATAGAGATGGAATACGGCGCGATACTCGCCTGTCGGCCAGGCGAGTCGTTTGGCGATCTTGCGGCCAAGCAGTTGGAAACTGACCGGAGCGTCCTTTTCGGAGACGATGCGGTTTTCCGCGAATACGTTTCCCGATGGCGCGAAGATGCGCATCTCGTAGACGTCTCCGACCCGTAAACCGGCGAAATCAACGTGGAAGACGAGATTTGGGGCCTTTCGCGAGAGCCTGTCGGAGACATTCAGACGGTATAGCAGCGCCTCACGGCTAAGCGGCATGTCGGCAAATCCGGCAGCGATGAGAAAGCGGTTCTGATAGTTCAGGGCCTTTAGCGCCTCACCCGTCCACATAGTCCGTTTCGGGCCTTTGCAGTCGCGTGGATTATCGGGTCCGAGGAAGGGATCGACGATCGCGCCGCGCTTGGCCACTTCGAAGTGCAGGTGCGGAAATTCAGTCATCCCTGACAATCCGACAAGACCGAGCCGTTGCCCTGCCACAACGATGTCTCCAGTTTTTACGGCCGCACTGCCGCGCCGCATATGGCCATATAGGGTGCGCCAGCCATCGCCGTGATCGATGACCACATGGTTGCCGGCGCCCCGCCTGAAGAGCAGTTTGCGCCCAAACAGTTTCATGTGAACGTCACGCATACCGTCGCGGACACGAACGACTTTGCCAGCGGCTGCCGCGAGCACGTCAACGCCGCGGTCCATCAGGTCGAGGGTGCGCAATCGGAAGTCGGTGCCTTTGTGGCCGTTATAGGTGTTGATACCGCAGGCACGATCCCGCATGCCAGGACTAGGGTCGAGATCGACATAGGATTGAATGTAGCACTCTTGCGGGAAGGCGCACTTGACCGGCAGCCTCAGGGCGGGTTCAGCGGCCTGCGCCGCTTCTGGCGTTCGCACCGACGCCCAGAGCAATCCCACCAAAAATCCAAATGCGATGGCTCGCATGGCAGCTCAATCCGCGTGGGAGCTCGAAAGCTCGATGATGCTGATCTTTTTTCCTGCCGCCGTAAGGCCAAGCTGTCCGCGTTTCAGGGCAAGCGCCTGCTCGCCAAAAATCTCTCGCCGCCAACCTTTTAGCGCCGGTACATCTGCATCGTCAAAAGCGGCGATTCGCTCGATGTCGTCAGCGGAAGCAACAAGTTTAGGTGCGACCTTTTCTTCTTCGCAGCGGAGTTTCAGAAGCGTCTTGAGTAGGTCTGTAAGCGGTCCAAGGCCATTCGGTAACCTCTCGCGCGGTGCCATCTTCGGGCGTTCGGACTCCGGCGTATTGACGCCCCGTTCAATTGCATTTAGTAGCCCATCCGCGAGCCGCCCGTTGACGAAACCCTTCGGCAGGCCGCGTGTGCGCACCAAACCTATCTCTTTC